>JBBSNR010000055.1:0-12362 GCA_038260635.1 Phormidesmidales cyanobacterium | reverse complement strand
GCCACATTGAAGGTCTATCCAGGCGCACCGCACGGTTTGTACTATACGCACAGTGAACAGGTGAACAACGATCTTCTCTCGTTCATCAAGGACTGATCTTGCGAGGCGACTGTATCCGAAACTTTCTCGTTAATTGCCAATCCTCAGTCAAAGAGACTTATATCATGGCTAAAGTAGCAACCCCCTATCTAGTTTATCCCGGTGGCGATCGCGGCCAAACCAGAATTGACTGGCTCGCCAGCCGCCATACTTTTTCCTTCGGTAATTTTTACGATCCGCAGCGGATGGGATTTCGGTCACTGCGCGTCATTAATGAAGACCGTGTCATCCCCGATGCCGGATTTGGCAGGCATAGTCACCGGGATATGGAAATTATCACCTATGTGATTGAGGGCGCACTTGCCCATAGAGATAGCCTGGGCAGTGGAGCCGTCATTCGCCCCGGCGATGCGCAAATTATGAGTGCCGGAACTGGCATCACTCACAGCGAGTTTAATGGGTCATCTACCGAGCCCGTTCACTTCTTGCAAATCTGGGTTGTTCCCAATCAGAAGAACCTGCCGCCCAGATATGAGCAAAAGAGTTTTCCGCTAGCAGAGCGGCGCGGCCAGCTTCAGCTCATGTTCGATCCGCAGGGGCGAGACGGCGCTGTAACCATCTTTCAGGATGCTCAAATTTATGCAGCCATTCTGGAGAGCGGCGAGGAAATTACCTACGAGTTGGGGCGCGATCGCTACGGTTGGCTGCAAGTGGCACGCGGTACTGTTCAGCTCAATGGTGAAGAGCTTAATGAAGGCGATGGCATCCAGATTTCAGAACAACAAACCTTGAACATCAGTACCACTGACAGCGCTGAATTTTTACTCTTTGACCTTGCTTGAGTGCTGACTACATATGTTTTCCATATTTATAAACAGGAGGCTGGGCAGATGAATCTCTCAGAAACTAATGACATAGACCATTACACAATTATTGATTCTGCAACTCCGTCATCGATTCAGTTCACCGTAGCAAACCCGCCAGAACAATTGAGCCACTGGGGATTTGTTTGGGTGCTTGTGATGGTGATCGGTTTTTGCGCTGGACGCTGGGGCCTGAAGCTACAGAAGAGAAAAATTCTCAACCATCGTCAGCAACAAGTTCAGAGCCTGGAAAAAATCTGGAAAATGTCAGCTCACCAGAAGCATTGAGGCAAAGCAATCCAAAGTCTTGCTCTAGAAAAGTCTGACTCTAGGAAATTTGAGAAATATCAACCTGTACTAATCGCTGCTTTGGAGATTTGCCATGCAATTAGGTGTTATTGGTCTGGGGCGCATGGGCGCGAATATTGTCCGGCGGTTGTTGCGACATGATCATGACTGTGTTGTGTTCAATCGCACCGCTGAGAAGGCGAAACAGCTTGCATCAGAAGGGGCGATCGCCACCTTCAGCCTGGATGATTTTGTGCAAAAACTCGACAGGCCCAGGGCGATCTGGCTGATGGTGCCAGCCGGAGAACCTGTTGACCGAATGGTCGAGGAACTGGCCACTAAGCTCGACGCGGGCGACATTCTGATTGACGGCGGCAACTCTTACTACGTCGATGATATTCGGCGGGCTAAAGCGCTCGAATCTAAGGGAATTGAGTACGTTGATATTGGCACCAGTGGTGGGGTGTGGGGATTGGAACGGGGCTATTGCATGATGATTGGTGGGTCAGCGCACGCCGTACAGCATCTCGACCCCATTCTCAAAACTTTAGCCCCAGGCATGGGCAGCATTGATCGTACGCCCGGTCGCGAAAATGTGGGGGGTACGGCTGAACAAGGCTATTTGCACTGCGGTTCTAACGGGGCAGGGCACTTCGTCAAAATGGTGCATAACGGTATTGAATACGGCGTCATGGCCGCCTATGCTGAGGGGTTCAACGTCTTACACCACGCCAATGTGGGCAAGCAGGATCGGGCGACCGATGCTGAAACAACTCCCCTGCGGAATCCTGAGCTTTACCAGTACGACTTAAATTTACCAGATGTAGCTGAAGTGTGGCGACGCGGCAGTGTGATTGCCTCATGGCTGCTGGATTTGAGTGCGATCGCTCTGCTTCAAGACCCCGATCTCGCTCACTTTGCTGGCCAGGTATCCGATTCTGGCGAAGGCCGCTGGACGCTGATCGCGGCGATTGACGAAGGCACCCCTGTTCCCGTGCTGAGTGCCGCTCTCTATGAGCGCTTTAGCTCTAGAGGTGAGGACGAATTTGCGAATAAGCTGCTCTCGGCAATGCGCTATCAGTTTGGTGGACATGTTGAAAAACCAGCGGAGATCTCATCATGACCGCTGCAACTAAAATTTCACTGCTGCTAGCAGATGTCGACGGCACGCTGGTCACAAACGAGAAAATCTTAACCGAGCGCGCCCGCGCTGCGGTTCACAGGATGAACGAAGTCGGGATTGCGTTTGCAGTGACCAGCGGTCGCCCGCCGCTGGGCATGAAGATGCTGGTTGAGCCCCTGAATATCACCACCCCAATCGCAGGCTTTAACGGTGGCATCTATGCCCGTCCTGATTTTTCGATTATTGAACAAAATGCTTTGTCCAGACCGGTTGTTCAACCAGTTGTAGAGATGATTTTGGCGCACGGGCTAGACGTGTGGATCTATCGCGGTAACGATTGGTTTGTGCGCGATCTACACGGCCCCCACGTAGATCGAGATGCTTGGACGGTAAAAATGTCGCCCACCGCTGTGGATAGTTTTGATCCTTTTCTCGATCAGGTGGCCAAAGTGGTGGGGGTGAGTGACGATTTGCAGGCGGTTGCTCAATGCGAGGCAGATGTTCAACAGATATTCAAAAGTTTAGTGAATTGTCAGGCGACGGAGGGGGTTTCAGCGGCGCGATCGCAACCCTACTATCTAGACGTGACGCATCCCCAGGCCAATAAGGGAGCTGTAGTTGATCGCCTCTCGCAACTGCTGACAATTCCCAGAGGAGAGATTGCCACCATCGGCGATATGCCCAATGATGTGCCGATGTTTGAGCGCAGTGGCTTGAGCATCGCGATGGGGAATGCCAGCTTGGAGGTGCAAAAGCAGGCTGATTATGTCACAACTTCCTATGTAGAGGAAGGATTTGCCAATGCAGTTGAACAGTTTATTTTAGGAGAAAAATCATGACTCATCGAGTGCAAGAAATTCTTAGTTGGTATGGTAGCGACAATCCCGGAACGCTGACCAATCTGACCCGATTGCTCAATCATGGCAAACTCGCTGGGACGGGTAAGCTCGTCATTCTGCCGGTAGACCAAGGCTTTGAGCATGGCCCCGCAAGAAGTTTCGCGCCCAATCCCCCGGCTTATGATCCGCGCTATCACTTTGAGTTGGCGATCGCCGCCGGATGCAATGCCTACGCTGCCCCGCTAGGCTTTTTAGAAGCGGGCGCGCGCGAATTTGCCGGTCAAATTCCTCTGATTCTCAAAGCCAACGATCACGATATTTTGTTGAATGAAGCTGACCCCACTCAAGCCTTGACCGGCAGTGTTGCCGATGCGCTGAGGCTCGGCTGTGTGGGCATCGGCTTCACGATTTATCCAGGTTCAGCCCATCGCTCTGAAATGTACCAGCAGATTCGAGCCTGCGCTGAAGTCGCAAAGCGGCATGGACTGGTGGTGATCATTTGGTCTTACGCGAGAGGGTCGGGATTGAGCAAAGTAGGAGAGACCGCCATCGATGTGATTGGCTATGCGGCTCAGATTGCGGCTCAGTTGGGCGCTCACATTATCAAGGTGAAACTCCCTAGCGAGCACATTGAGCAGGCGGACGCCCGCCAGGTATACGAACAAGAGGAGATTCCAATCGCGACCTTAGCTGAGCGAGTGCGGCACGTTGTGCAGTGCGCCTTTAACGGACGGCGAATTGTCATTTTTTCGGGCGGGCCGTTCGATAGTGATGAGGCTTTCCTCAATGAAGTTCGTGCCATTCATGCTGGCGGGGGATTTGGTTCAATTATCGGACGCAATTCTTTCCAGCGGCCTAAATCAGATGCCGTGGGATTCCTCAATATCATCATGGATATTTATAACAGCCAGCCTGCGCCCATTCGCACGCCTGTGCTAGCCTGATGTCAAAACCAACCATGATCGCATGGATGATTGTCGAACCAGCGCGCTACATCTCCGGCTTTGCCAAAGCAGGGGCCGATCATAAACCTGTTGTCAAAAGTGCCGTCAAAAATGGATGAGACCATGATGGATTTACAGGGGAAAGTGGCGCTAGTTACAGGGAGTAGTCAGGGGATTGGGCAAGCGATCGCAATCCACCTCGCACAAGCCGGTGCTGATATTGTTATCGACTACCGCTCTCACCCAGAGGGTGCCAAAGAGACTTTGAAACAGGTAGAGGCCGCAGGCCGCAGGGGACATATTGTCCAGGCCGATTTGAGCGTGATCAGTGACATTCACAAGCTTGTTTCTGAGGGCATTCAGCACCTTGGCAAGCTAGATATTCTAGTGAATGATGCGGGCGTCGATGGCAAGAGCGCTGATTTTTGGGACATCACCGAAACAGAGTATGATACGGTGCTAAACGTCAATCTCAAAGGCACGTTCTTTACAACACAATCCTTTGTACAGCATTTAATCGAGACCCAAAGAACCGGGAAGATTATTAACATCAGTTCCGTCCACGAAGAAATGGCGTTTCCTCACTTCACCGCCTACTGCGCCAGCAAGGGTGGGATGAAGATGATGATGCGAAATTTAGCTGTGGAGCTGGGGCCGCTGGGAATCACCATCAACAATATTGCCCCTGGCGCGATCGCAACGCCCATCAACACCCAGCTGCTGAACGATCCGGCGAAGTTAAGCTCACTCAAACAAAACATTCCGCTTGGACGGTTGGGCAAACCAGAAGACATTGCCCCCATGGTGGTGTTTTTGGCTTCCCCTACCGCTGACTACGTGACCGGGGCTACCTTTTATGTGGATGGCGGACTGATTCGGAATTATCACGAGCAGTAGAAATTGCCATGACCGAAGAACGAGAGAGATTGACTGCTGATCGCGATCGCACGGCTTACTGGAAACGCTGGGGGCCTTACCTCAGCGAACGGCAGTGGGGCACCGTCCGCGAAGACTACAGCCCAAACGGAGCCGCTTGGGAATACTTTCCCCACGACCACGCCCGGTCGCGAGCCTATCGCTGGGGAGAAGATGGCATCGCTGGAATCTCGGATACGCACCAGCGGCTGTGTTTTGCGATCGCCCTATGGAACGGCGAAGACCCCATTCTTAAAGAACGACTGTTTGGGCTAACCGGCAATGAGGGCAACCACGGCGAGGATGTCAAAGAGTACTACTTCTATCTGGATAACACGCCCACGCATTCCTACATGAAGTATCTCTATAAGTATCCGCACTATGCGTTTCCTTACTCTCAGCTAGTGGAAGAAAGTCGTCGCAGAGGTCGGCAAGACCTGGAATTTGAGCTAGCAGATACGGGAATATTTGAAGATAATAAATACTTTGATGTATTCGTTGAATATGCCAAAGCATCCCCTGAAGATATTCTCATTCAAATCAACGTCGTCAATCGAGGGGCGGAAGCCAAACCCCTGCACCTACTGCCAACGCTGTGGTTTCGCAACACCTGGAGTTGGGATGTTCAAGCAGAAATGCCTTGGCTAACCGTCAACCAGGCAACGGTGAATGGCAGCGTCATTGAGGCCGTTCATCCCGACATGGGAACGCGATGGCTGTGCTGTGAAGGCACTCCCGAGTTGTTATTTACCAATAATGAAACAAACGCCGAGCGTCTGTTTGGTGTGAGTAACGATTCACCTTACGTCAAAGATGGCATTCATGAGCATTTAATTCAGAACCGTAAAGATGCGATTAATCTCAGTCAAACGGGAACAAAATTTTCGGCCCATTATCAGCTAGCCATCGCACCCGGTGCTACACAGACGGTGCGGCTACGGCTGAGAGATCTCCCCTTTGCTTTCGACGACGACAAAATAGATACGCTTGGGTCAGACTTTGAGTCAGTGTTGTGCGATCGCCAGCAAGAGGCCGATGAATTCTATCAGCAGCTCTGTCCGTTCCCCCTATCTGACGACATGCGCAGGGTGCAACGACAGGCATTTGCCGGAATGCTGTGGAATAAACAGTTCTATCACTACGTGGTACACAGTTGGCTTGAGGGCGATCCGGCCATGCCTGCCCCCCCGGCAGACCGTAAACACAGCAGAAATCACGACTGGACGCATCTCTACAACGACGATGTTCTCTCCATGCCAGACAAATGGGAATATCCCTGGTTTGCCGCCTGGGATCTCGCCTTTCACTGCATTCCCCTGACCATGCTCGATCCTGAGTTTGCCAAGCGGCAGCTAAGCGTTTTGATGCGAGAGTGGTATATGCATCCCAATGGGCAACTGCCTGCCTACGAATGGGCCTTTGGCGATGTCAATCCACCCGTTCACGCCTGGGCAACCCTGCGCGTCTATCAAATCGAGCGAAAAATGTATGGCCGAACAGATCGCCCTTTTCTGGAGCGCGTGTTTCAGAAACTGCTGCTCAACTTCACCTGGTGGGTGAATCGCAAAGATATGAAAGGGAATAACGTATTTCAGGGGGGATTTTTGGGACTGGATAACATTGGCGTGTTTGATCGCAGCGCGCCGCTGCCCAACGGCGGCTATATCAATCAGGCCGATGGCACCAGTTGGATGGGAATGTACTGCTTGAATATGCTGGAGATCGCCTTGGAGCTAGCCAAAGAAGATTCTACCTATGAAGACATTGCCAGCAAGTTTTTTGAACACTTTCTCTACATTGCTGATGCGATTGATGGCATTGGTAGAGCTGAGCTCTCTTTGTGGGATGAGACCGACGGATTTTACTATGATGCGCTGCACCTACCTGACGGTCAACACTTTTTGATGAAAGTGCGATCGGTTGTCGGGCTTGCTCCTCTATTCGCCGTCACAACCATAGAACAAGAGACTCTGAATCAATTTTCCGGGTTTGAGAAACGAACGGCATGGTTTGTGCGCAATCGACCTGACCTAACTCAAAAAGCGATCTGTTTAGAGATGGCAGGGAGTCAATCGAGAGGTCTGCTGGCGATCGCCGGACAGAGTAAACTGCGACGTATTCTGGAAAGAATGCTAGATGAAAATGAATTTCTGGGCTCCTACGGCATCCGATCACTTTCCAAATTCCATGAAGGCAACCCCTATGTCCTAACGGTCAACGGCAGTGAGTACCAGGTCGATTATGAACCGGCAGAATCTACCACCGGGCTGTTTGGCGGTAACTCTAACTGGCGTGGCCCCATATGGTTTCCGATGAATTTTCTGATCATTGAATCCTTGCAGAAGTACCACCACTACTTCGGTGATGAGTTCAAAGTCGAATGTCCAACGGGGTCAGGGCAAATGATGACGCTCTGGCAGGTAGCCACCGAGCTGTCGCGGCGATTGATTCGGGCATTCGTTGAGGATGCTGCTGGGAAACGCCCGATCTATGGTGAGACAGAACTGTTTCAAACCGATCCCCACTGGCATGACCTGATTCTCTTTTATGAATACTTTCAGGGGGACAACGGGGCAGGCATTGGGGCCAGCCACCAAACGGGCTGGACTGGGCTAGTCGCAAAACTGATTCAACAAGATGCAGAGTATGGGGAATAGCGCTGAGTCAACCCGCTCATTTGTTTGCCTCAGCCAACGATTGTCTAGAAAGCCAGACCGGAGCGAAGTGCCAAAATAGCGGCCTGAGTGCGATCCCTGACGTAGAGCTTCTTGAGAATGCTGCGAACATGGCTCTTCACGGTACCTATACAGATGTACAGCTTTTGGGCAATGTCACCATTGCTGCACCCATCCACAACCAGTTGCAATACCTCTAACTCGCGCTCTGTCAATGACTTGGCTATGAGATTTTTCCGGTATTCGTTCTTGATCGCCCGAATTGCAATTCTTTCAGTATGGGCTGCTTCAGTATAGTTGCTGCCATTAGCCTGCATCCGATAACCTTGTTGGAGTATTTCAGCGGCCTCTTTAGCGACAGATATGAGGGCATGATTGATAGAATGATCGCCTGAAAAATCGGTTTGCCTGGGTACTCCGATATATTCGAAGTCATCTGCGAAGGGTGATGTTGTGTATGCCATAGGATTGTGTTCAATGGGGCGTTGATTGAAATAATGGTTTTAGTGAGCCTTATGCCTCTAGCCGCTGGCTAATCGGATATGGGTTGAGACCTAACAGATGAAACTGGCGCTCGCACTCTCTCATCCGCTGCTTCAGCTGGCTCAGCTCTTCAATGAGTTCTTCAACCTCAACAGATTGCATGGTTGGAACCGAATTTGAAACCGAAGTCGAAACCGTATGGTTAGGAGGGATGTAATCGCCTGCTTCTAACAATAAGTTAAACGCACCGAAAAATGTTCTAAGCGTACTCTTATCAACCTTAGTCTCACAGCTCAATAGCCGACTAACGGTCCGTTCATCAAGGAGCGATCGCTCGCTTAGCTGTTCATAGGTGTAGCGGCAGCCAAACTTGTCGCAGAGTACCTCAGCTTGCCTCAGTTTTTCCCATCCCTGATGCGACAAAATAATGCCTCGACTACGGCTACGCTTATTCGGGGCGAAATAGAGATCAGACTCTTCCGGATGCTGGTTTTTGGAGCTGAGCTGGCGGCGATAGGTATCCATTTCAGCCACAGAAATAGGCTGATTACGTAAGATTTGAGTCATCGGTATTCCCTCGTTTTTTCTGATTTGTTTTAACTGACCATTAGGTCGAATTAGCTCGAAATTAAAATGGCTGCCATCAGCTGCAATACATTCCAGCGATCACGATAGCGATCGCCATTGATAAACAAGGCGGGTGCAGCCACTACTCCACTCTGGTATCCACCCGCAATATCCTCATTAATTCGGTCGGCGTACACTCGTCTTGACATATCCTGCAAAAATCGCGAGATATCCAGCCCTAAGTTGTTGGCGTACTCCACGAGGAACCCATTCTCCAAAGACTGCTGATGAATAAACAGACTCTCGTGCATTGACCAAAACTGACCCTGTGCTGCTGCTGCTTCGGCGGACTCTGCGGCACGTTGGGCATGGGGATGAATTGTGATCTGGGGAAAATGACGAAAAATGAAGCATAAATCACGCGCTCCAAATGAGTTACTAAACTGTTGTTGAACCGCTTTGATTAATCGATAAACATCTGCACTTTGAGGGGATTGATAATCTCCATACATCACCAGAATGACAGCAGCACCCAGTAGCCCTTGCATGTGATCTTGGACCGAAGGCGGCACGGTTAACGATCTACGGTCACGATCATCGCTCACTAATACCTCCGGGGTAAAGCATGCAAATCGCAAGCGATCGTCTAAACTTCTCCTCTTGCAATCTATCTAGAGTAAGCTTGAAATCTGCAAGTCAATTGAGACCAATGTTTGCACGACTTCAATGTAGATAATCATAGGTAGCTGACCTGGACTTGTCGTCCCCTCAGAGTTGAGACTTTTCCACCATAAAAGGGTGGGTCAACAGGTCAACCTCACAAGGGAACCTTGGCTCCAACTAAAGTTGGAATTCAAGTTGAACGAAAGTATTGTCGAGTGCGACTGGCTTCGATAGACTCAATCGGAAAGCAGATTGCAGCTGAATTCGAGGCATTGCTCCCGAGCTTTGGCTGCGCGTGGGAGACCTCCCTCGAAGCAACGTCTGTACATGAGTTGAACTAAAATTCCAACTTAAGGTTGAGTCATCGGTCTATTGTGAGATGGACTCTTTGATCAATCATGCGATGGGACAAAAGTGTCAACCCTGAGTGGGCGACAGGTGAGCAAATACTCCGTATATTGAACCCATGAAGATGCCAACATTAATTGATTTAAAAGCCCTGAGTTTGTTCAATACAAATCGTATGATCAGGGCTGAATGGTAGTTCAACTCCAGTCAGCATGTAATTGAGGATAGCATTATGACATCTGCTTCATCAGCGATTGAATACAAGCATGAGTCTCTAGAGTCTTTAACCCAGCCTGGTTCGCTTGAGAACAACCCTATTGGTCGAGTGTTCACTTTTGCCCCGGAGGTAATGGAGCTGTTCAATCAAGCTTATCCTGTTAAATCGGGTAATGCCCATCGCACTGAAGTGATCACGATTCGAGCGATCAAGCCAGAATACAGAAAAATTATCGAGTTTTCACCTTTGACAGCGCGTGAGCGGGAGGTGTTGCAATTGATTGTAGAGGGATGCAGCAATTCGATCATTTCTGAAAGGCTCCATGTCACGATAGGCACAGTCAAAACTCATGTTCGCAATATTTTGGGTAAGTTCGGCGTGAGCGATCGCACTCAAGCGGCGGTTCGAGCGCTCCGTGCTGGCCTTGTTCACTAAGGATTCGCTTCGATATTGTTTGGGGATTGATGGTCGCCACTGCTGTCTCCAAGGCTTAGTCCAACTCATTTGGTGAGCGGCTAAGCACGTGTCGGTATTGGCCTTTACGAAGAGGACAGCCTCGCACTGCGTTTCAGAGAAATCGCCACAAAAGTAAAGAGTGTGCAATCACTGCTTCCGCCTAGTTAGTATATTGACAGCGCCAGCTTAATCGTTACTCTGGTTGAGAAGAGAACTCTGGCATCGGCCTAGCTTCGGCTTCTTCAGGTGTATTGACGATTCCGCTCTCGTTGATATCAGCGATCAGCCACTCCATTTCGTTAATCTCTCGTCGCTGCGCTTCGATAATTTCATCGGCAAGTTCACGAACGCGCGGGTCTTTTATCTGGGCCCGCTCGCTTGTTAAGATAGCAATTGAGTGGTGAGGAATCATGCCTTCCATCCAATCTACGTCGCCGACCGTAATTTGACTGCGTACCAACCATAGAGATGACCCAAACAACACAATAGCACTCAAGAAGATGGCGATATTGACTTTCTTGCTCTTGTACATATTGAGCATGAACGATAGCATGATTACCATCATTGCCGCACCCATGATGAGCGCCATGAACACTCTGGTTTCACTGAACCAAGCGTGGTCAAGAATTTGATAAGAGTTGACATACGTCAGGAAGAACATAACGACGATAGAGGTGCCTACCATGGCAAGGAAACGAGCGTAGCTACCCTGCATTCCTCCTTTCATCCTTTGATGATCCTGCATTCCGGAAGTTTTCATAGTTGTCGCTTTGTTGACACTCACGGTGTTGACCTCACGGTAGTGCTCTCGAATTTGTATGAAATTATGGTACCAGCTAAGCTTTAGAAGCTCATCTCTCGCCGGAAATAGTCTATACACTTCTGCAAATAAGTATAAATTATTCCTTGGAGAGAGCGCAATTTCATCTTGGTTTCATATTTATCTGCTAGCTCGCCTGTTTCTGTTGAAAGTTCATTTTTTCTTCTTTGTTCGAGACGCAGCGTAACAGAATTTAATATAGTCTCTAGTGGATGGTTACTCGATACGAACGATGTCTCGTAGACCAAACCAGTTGTATCGACGAATGCCCCAGGGTAAAAGTACTAGGAGCACGACGAATAAGAGGGAGAGCGCGATTACAGTCCGAGTGCCCAGCGTAAAAGCCTCGCCTAAGTAAGTTAGCAGCAGCGTTGATGGGATCATGCCGAAGAGTGTTGATGCCGCGTATATAGGCAGAGATAACCCTGTAAGTCCTGCGCCGTAGCTGATTAAGTCAAAAGACAGGATTGGCAGCAAACGAGTCACAAAAATGAGCCCGCCTAATAACCATTCTCCTTTCTCTTTTGAGAAATAGATGATTTTGCCGGTTAGCGCTTTTACGGCTGAGCGTCCGAGCGATCGCCCAATAAAGTAAGCAATCAGACTGCCTGAAAACCCACCAATAACGCTGTAAATACCAGCCGGAAAGCGCCCCATACAGCGCCTGCTGCAATGGTCAAAGGCGCACCTGGAATCGGACTCATCACCACGGCCAGAGCAATGACTGCAATGTAAACCAAGATGCCCCAAACACCCGCATTGGTGACGGCTTGCTGTAACCCAACAGGTGTTAGTAGATTCGCGTCTACCTGAGTAGACACCCAGGCGTAAACCAGCAGAGACAGCAGCAGCACGGCTAACGCAATCAGGTTCTGTCTGTTCAATAAAAGTCTTAGCCGCCGCCTCTTTTTAGCCATCACTTTTTCTGTATAGTCAATCTCATTATCTTATCCGTGTCTCCTGTAGCCTTTAAGTCTGTTGTATTTCCAATGTCCCCATCATGCCGCGATCTTCGTGGTCGAGCACATGACAGTGGTAAACCGTTTTGCCTACGTAGTCACGAAAAGGCATCCGAATCCGAACAGTTTCGCCGGGGCTCACTGACACCACATCCTTCCATGC
>JBBSNR010000054.1:0-12390 GCA_038260635.1 Phormidesmidales cyanobacterium | reverse complement strand
TTATTTGGGTTACGCTAAAGATTACACTACGAATGCAAAGGGAACGGGGGTACGCTACTATAGTCCTTATCTGGCAGGCACTCTGGTGGTTTCGTCGGAGCAATCGGTAGTTTGCTATCTGAGCTAGCAGCACCATGAGTCCAGTAGATAGGCAGCGGCATGAGCGATGGCAGCAAAAGACCGATTTCATAGCGCGGTCAAAGCAGCGCTACAAAAAGAGCGGTGGCTCGTTACCGATGACCCACTACGGCTAGATGTCGGTGGTACGAAGTTTGAGATTGACCTGGGCGCGGAGCAACTGCTGGCCGCTGAGCGAGGCACCGAGAAAATAGCGGTCGAAATCAAGTCCTTCCTCAGCGATTCTCCGTTGACCGACTACCACGCTGCGCTCGGACAGTTCCTCAACTATCGACTGGCTTTAGAAGTCAGTGATCCCGCTCGCACTCTTTACCTAGCTGTGCCAGTCGTTGCCTACGAAGCTTTCTTCAGACGTGAGTTCGCTCAGATGTCGGTAGAACGCTACCAGATCAAGCAGATTGTTTACGATCCGATTAAAGAGGTGATTGTGCAGTGGCTTCCATAGAGACCTACCGAGACATTATCCAAACCTTGCTGACTGACTATGCGGCAACACCCGTTTCCAATGGAGAGATTGATTGCTACACCGTTTTTGATGAAAAGCAGGACCACTATCAGGTGATGAACGTCGGCTGGGATGGCCACAGACGGGTGCATGGTTGCGTTTTGCATCTGGCTATCAAAGGCGGAAAGATTTGGGTTGAGCAAAACATGACGGAGATGAGGGTCGCTCAAGCCCTGACAGACAAAGGCGTGGGCAAAGCGGAAATTGTGCTGGGCTTTCAGGCTCCAGAGATGAGGCCATACACAGAGTATGCCTCGGTCTAAGTCTTTAGAAGTAGTTTGTAGCAGCGAGTAAGCGCGAGTGAAAAGATGCCTCGACGAATCAACAAAAAGTGTGTGGAATGTGCTCAGCTCAGTGCGGCTAAGGCTCAGCAGCTGCATGGGAAAGCAGGCGATGGCTGCTGGAATGAAAAGCGCTGTCCTCGCAGGCGATCTCACTACCGCAATCGTCGTCAGGTAAATGAGAACCGGCGATCGCACTATCGGCAGCAAGTCTCTGCTGGAGAACCTGCCGGTGACCAGGTAGATACCGTCTCGCTCTCGGTGGCCGAAGAGTCAGCACCCTACGCCAACCTCTACATCTGGAGAGAGAAGCGGAAGGATGCGCCGGTTCATGCGATTGGGGTGTCTGTGTTTGACAAGGGTTCCAAAGTACTGGAAGTGGAGCCGATCCACTGCGCCGGATATCGCAAGCGGCAGCTAGAGCAGTATGTCCAGAAAAAGGTCATGCCCTATCTGAACGCTCGGTATGGCATTACCTTCTTCGCGGATGAGATTCGACTAGAGCCGATTGAGTGTCCGATCAAGGGGTGCCCGTTAAGCGACCGATTAGCCCAGGTAGAAGTGAGCAATGGTTGATGTACGCCAGCTAGAGCTGAATCTAGAAGTGGCTTTTGGTGAAGCTTCTGAGGTACCTGAAGATGCCGACGTGCTCAGCCTTTGGGCACAGTTTGAGGGCGAGCTGGCGGGACTGCCGCAGCAGGAGCATTTAAGGGTAGCAGGCGACATTCTGGTAAAGCTGGCAGGGCTATGTGAGGCCAAGTCTGATGTACTTTGGGAAGATTGGCAGGATGCGCATAATGCTGAGGGGCCGGTGATGGGCGAGGGCTGGCTTCAGGGCTTGACTCGTCAAACTCAGGAGCTGGACTTTTCTGATTTGGTGCAGCGTTCGTATGATACGAACAGCGACCGCCCCAATGAGGGCAAAGCCGATGAGGATTCTGTCGCAGGTGATGTAGAGAAGCTATCGGTCTTAGATATGATTGACGCGCTAGAGGATGCCGACCTAAAAAGTCAGGCGTTGGCCGTCTCTCATGCTGAGAACATATCGGACTGGGTGAAGGCGTTAGCCGGTGGGCAGGCGGATTCGCCACAGCGGTTAATCGACCTTCAGCAGCAGTTGAAAATGCCGTTGATAGAAGTGTGGATCGCGGCGTTGCTCGGCGGGTTCCCGATGGAGCAGCGGGGCAGCTTTTATCAGACACAGGAAGTTTGGGTCAGCAGGTGTAGGTGAGGGTTTGGGATGGAGTATCAGCTAGAGAAATGGAAGCGTCAGGACTGGCGAAAAAACACTCGCCACTATTCGTGTGAGGTGCGGCAAAACCTGTTCGGACAATGGGTCGTGCTGCGGCGATGGGGGCGAGTGAGTGCAATGCGGGGGCAGTGTATTGAGGTTGTGTGCGATCGCTATGAGCAAGGGTTAGAGATATTTGAGGCAGTTGGGAAGCGGCGGATGAAACGGGGGTATATCGCTTGGTGAGCAACATGATGATGGGAATCTCTGTGCTTTGTCACCCTGCTGGTAGATGAACTTCCGGCTCACTTGATAGGTCGCGGCTAAGTGGCTGATGGGCTGTAAGCCCGAAAGCAACTGAATGCCGATGTCTTGGCGAACTAGGGGAGGTAGGCTAGCGGCAATGGAGAGGGCTGGACTCATATTTGAGATCGCGGTGAAAGGAATCGGACAACCATTCAGCCTACCTGATGGCTTCCAGAGTGCGACCCCGAATTCAACCACACCCGATCACAGCGGTTTGTTAACCGAAAGCCGTCAGCCTACCTGATTCCCTTGGAAAGCTGGGCGATCGCAGTGGAAGTGCTACCCATCGCTGAACCACGTCGAAAGTTAAGGAAGTGGGTAGCTTTGAAAGCCCTTTTCTACAGGGAGTTGGGGTGAAGCCCACGGTTATGAATTTGATTGAGCCTAAAAGCCTGAATTCATGAGTGTTTCAGCTACAAGTCGTCAACGCCTCCTGTGCTGCCTTTCTTTTCCTCGCCGTGGATGCAAGGGAAGGTTGGCGGGACGGCTTTCCGCCAGAGTGGGGAGAGCCAGTTTCAGCGCATATTCATCCCTTGTATCTTGCTCGTTGCAGACAAACCACTCAAAGGCTTCTCCCTCGGGCGTTGGGTTAGGGGTGACTCGTGGGTAGTGAATAGCGGCATTGTCTTCAAAACCTTTGCTACAACGGCAAAAAGCAGCAATAAAGGGAATTCGCTCAAATTTCTTCCATTTTCCGTAGGCGGTTGCCACGGCCTTTTTGTATTTATCAATACATTCTGCTGCACCAGTTCCCTGGTTTGAAATAGGCATGAGCGATCGGTAAAACTGTTTCCAGTTGGCCCCTAGCCTTAGGTCCGTTTTCTCCCAGTTGATATCTAGCCAAACGCTGCCAAAACCCAGGGGCTTGCCACCGCCCAATCGATGGTAATGAATCTCTGGTGAGGCCAATAGCCATAGCAAAGCGCCCAGTTCAACCGGAGACAAATTGCTGATATCTATGTCAAATTCAAGTTCTGTTTCAGGCTTGACCCAGCCTTTGATAGATCGGTTTTGCTTGTCTAAGTTTTCGCTCCCGTCTTTACGGGGCCTGCGATATTCTTGATAGTGGCCGTTGTCAGCGGTTTGTGTCCTATCCTCCGTGGGCGTATCCCAATAGTTGGCTGGCAACCCAGAATGATGAGGGTAGACCTTCCGCCCCCTCAAGGTTTGGTCATCGTATTTATATCCCTCTGCTTTATCGATACCTTCTTCTAGGGGTTTTCCCATTGCATCATCTGCACCGTAGAACCTGACTTGCTCGGGCTTGGGCTGCCCTAGGATTGCCAGGGGAACTATTGCTGCCTCATCACCAAAGTCGTCGATGGCATCTTCCATCAAACAGGTAACGCTATGAACCCGCAAATGACCTTTGTAGGAACCTTTTCCCTGTTGGTTGACCCACCCAAAGACGCGATCAGCGGGTGAAAGCTGATCAAATGCTGTAGCGGGCTTAAGACTGGGGTGAATCATTTCCGACGGAGAAAGTTCGTATAGGCCACGAGAAATCATGACCGGGTATAAGTCTTGAATTGACCCATTTTCGCTAACACGCGCATAGCAGAGGATGCCGTCATCAAGTTGTTTCTCGCTGTCTCCCCCTGCCACCTGACGAGACCAACGGGCAGTATCTCCCAATGCGGCTGGGCACGGTAAGCCGTTCTTAAAGTCTGCATTATCCTGGTAGCTTTCGATTAGCTGGCTCCAGCGTTTTTTCATCTTTTCAGATAAAGGAATTTTGACCTCATTGTCTGTAGCAAAGAAAATTCGTTCATCGTGCTTATTTTTAATATTTTTATTGGTGACACAGACATAGCCCTCAAACTGACGCATGGACTCGTCGGTTGGCCTGTGCTGTCCATAACCGTTAGGACGAGTTGCCTGAGGCTGTTGGCCTAAGTCTTGGTCATAGGGGACGACCTTACGAACTTTCCAGTATGTAAATATTGTTCCTTTTGTAAATTTTTCGGCCCAAAATTTTACTCGTTTTCCGTGTTCAGGAAGCTGGTTATTATGAGCAAAGGTGGTAGCATGCCTATCTAAATTGGTGCTATTTCTATCCCACCGACGCAGCCAAGCAGCATACATTGGGTCTCCATATTCAGGTTTTCCGCTGCTGGATATGCGGGATGTGCCTGGATACAAACAAACCTGACCATCTTTAATTCGGGCTGGGATCATGGTTAGCCCCTCTTTCGCAGGGATGCGGTAGGCTAACAGCCGATCGTGACTTTCAAGCACCGAGAGCCTTGAATTGGTCACCGCTTCATAGGCTGATCGCAGCATGCCCTTAATCGAGGTAGGCGGCAGGTAGGGTTTGCCATCAGCTCCAATGCGAACCGGGAACGTCTTGTGACCGTTGTCATCTTCGGTCATTTCAGCGGCATCGGGAATCAGTAGCGGGGTAACGGTGGTGAGCTTAACGGCAATGCGGCCCGTCCAGCGGTCGGGTATGTAACGCCCGTGGCCTTGGGGTTTGCGATCGCCCAATCCACTCCCCACTCCATCGCGGGGCAACGCTGGCACAAAGCTATAGGGGTTGTGAAAGACATCGGAATTCACAACCTTGGATGTGTCAACCGGTTGGGTGCGTGCGGTGAGTGCCACAACGCTGGCATCCTGCCAGGGTTTACCCGCTTCGCGCAGCTTGAGGACAAGATCGCCGTCCTCTTCAAAGTCCACCTGGAAGGTACCGCTAGGGGTATCTTCAATCTTTTGGCGCAGGGCCTCAGCAATTTGGTCAGAAGGAATTGACTCAAACTTGAGCGAGCGATATTGACCCTTGGCATTGGTGAAAAAGAACTCAATAGTCTTTGTGGTGTTGCCTTTCTTATTGGTTTTGCTCTTAAGTTTGAGCGTTCCTGTCGTTGTCATCAAGCTACCTCCAGTTTCACCAAGCGTTCTTCAATCACCGCCATGTTGCCGTAGTCATCGGCAACGGCTAGATATTCACGGGTTTTGAGATAAACCCGCTGCTCCTGACCAAAACTCTGAGCCAAAGGAATGTCGAGCTTACCAATGCGGGCATCGGCCAAGCGTCTCCAAGAATCAACACTGGGCTGGCTCCTGGCTCGCTCTCCCCAGAGTAGGTACCGCTGCGGCAGAGGCTCACAGGTTTGAGAATCTGTAGCTGCAAAACCGACTAGAGAATGCTGAGCGGCTTCTGAAATCAGGGCCGCATCGCCAACCCCAGTCCGACGGTTGAGCCAGCGTAGTTCGCAACCTTCGTTAAAAAGACGGGCTTCAAAAACGCTGGTTAGATCAATGGCGTGACCGCTAGCATTCCGGAGTGCGCCATCGGAGGCCAGCCGTGCCAGGATGCAACTCTGGGGCGAATAAAGCAGGGCAATCGCATCCTCAAGCGCCTCCTGACAGGCTGCGATCGCATCTATCAAGGGCATTTGTCCATCGGCCCGGTAGCGATATAGGGTGGTTTCTTGAGTAGTCATGCGGTCTCCTGCTGAGAATCAACCCACTGCTGCCATGCCTGGGTCAGGTCATTCAACAACGGAACGCCCAGGCTTTCTAGATCCGGCGTAATGGTCTGCGCTCCCATCAAGCCATCTAGATCGCTGAGGCTGCTGCCGTAGGATGTCATCTCAGTCACCTCCACCGTGCCCATGCCGCGATTGGTGCCGTAGCCGATGGGGATTTTGCGGTGGGCAAAGTCTCGCAGCACCAGGAAAAGAAGTGCAATCGCAGGCTTTAGTTCCTGAAGATGGTACTTACACAGCCGATCGGCGTCGAGGGATAGGCCAATGGGCTCCCAAGGGATGCCAATGGGCTCCAAAACGCTGTACAACATGCTGTCGGCGGCTCCCCCCGTCCAGCGATCAATGGCGACATGCATGGCGGGCTGTAACGTCTGAAACGGCTGGCTTCTGCCTCCCAAGGCTGTCGCTAAGGTTTTTTCGAGCTGAGTAAAGGTATCGTTCGTTGCTTTAGGCGTATTTTCTACTGCCGCCCAATTGCTAGCAATCATCTCCAATGTGGCGTAGCAGTCATCCACTGCCAGAGCACCGATGTTCCCCTGAGAGCCGTTTTTGCTGCCATTGAGCTGGGGCTGATTTTTCTCAGCAGAGCCAAAGAGAATCTCGACCAGAGAAACTTGCAGTTGCTGGTTGAATTTTGTCTCTGAATCAATCTCCAAATAACACACAGTGCGAACGATACGCTCTGCATGGGCGCGTAGCACCCCTTTGATAGAGCTACCGGGAATCACAAACCGCACCCCTGAGCCCACCTGGCTGACCAGGGGCAAGATATCCACCGCAAGGCCATCTCCTTCCGCTTTGACCATGACCGGGTCGCGGGGTTCCCACCCTAGGGTGAAGTCAAGGCGGGCAGGGGGCGCGTAGGGAGCGGCTCGCTTTAGGTCATCCCAGTCTTGAAGGTGGCCCCCATCCAGCAGAGCCTCGAAAATCCCAACGGCATTATTCAGGTCTTGGCGTTGAATCTTGATTTCTGTAAGCTGAACCTTTCCCAGACCGCGCGTTTTAGCCGCACCGATGCGAATATCGCCCTGCTCTAGGGCCTGCAGCACCTGCCACAGCTCGGCGGGGTCATGGCTTTCTTGACAATCCAGAGTGATTTTGAGGGGAACGCTCACACCCTTGGGCAAAATGGCGCGGTTGTACTTAAACCGCTCGGCGGCGGCCCCGGTGTGGCGATCAATACCGACCCCTTCGCGAATTTCGATGCGCTGACCTTTCTTCAGGGTGATTTCGGCATCCTCCACCAAAATAAAACTGGCTCCCCGGTCTTCGCTTTCGTGGTCACCCCAATAGTCTTTGACCTGAGCTTCACTGCTTGACTTCGCCATCCAACCCCGCAGAGCACCGGCCAGGCTAGTGCCAGGGAGATAATAGTTGCCTCGGCCATTGACCGCTAGGGCCAGGTCGGTGTCTACGTCACCACCGATGCCCCCAACATGCAGCGGGGTAAGGGCGCTGAGGGTGGTGGAGATTTTCCAGCGGGTTTCGATTTGTCTGGCCATGGTTAAGCGGCCTCCCCATCTTGAGTTTGGTTGTCTGCTTGCTCTTGGGCGTCTTCAAGCGATCGCTTGTGCGCTCGAATCATGGCATCGACCAGGGTTCGCACTGCTTCAGCCCAGAGTTCTGTGCGAATTTCGCGATCGCCGTTTACCGTGATGGTCAGATCGGCCATCGTTGGTTGGTCAAACCCCAGATGTGTCCACACTAGGGCAAAATTTGTGACTAACTGGCGAACGGCAGGGAGACTGTTCTCGGGCCATTTCTGTTTGCGATTTTCTACGTCCTCTAGAGCTGTCAACCATTGGGCAACGGGGTTTTGAGCATTCTGCTCTACAAGGCGACCGACAACAGAGCGTAGGCTCCCGAGTTGACTCATAGATGGATGGCTTTCCGGTTTTTGGGTCCTCTCGTTCTGGGTAATTTTGATGCCCAAGATACGTTCTCTGGCTACATCGTCAGAGGCGATCGCAAATGACTCTTGTTGAATCTTCTCCCGCCATGCCGCCAGTTCAATCGAGCGGGCATACTCAAAGGAGGCGCGGCCCTTAGCAATTGGGGTAACCGGTCTATCAGATTGAGACTCGGTTCGAGGTGAGCCTATTCCAGAACGGGTCTTACCTGCTAGGGGTGTTATCAGCAGTGGGGCGTTAAAGCAGAGTTGGCCGTAGCCTTCAGCCCGGCGATCGCCTATACCCCTGGCCTCAAGTTCGGCTAGCTTCTCAGGCATAGGTAGATCGCCTTGGATTTCGTAGACTGCACAGCTTCCTGCCTGAAAGCCCAGCATGGAGGGGCGCGGCAAGCCCCAGCGCACCTGCCAAGATTCTGTCCGGTGTGATCGCATAATCACTGACAATAGTTCGGCTTCGGAACGTTCCTGTAGTTCAACCCCCAGCTCATCGGCCAGAGCCTTCCTAAAATCTTCGGGCGACAGAGTGGGGGTCAGGCTATCGCTGCGCAGCAAGACATCCGACAAACACCAGATATACAGCCGCTGGGTGACGGTCTTGGTCGGCTGCTCATGTGGGGGCTGGGCGCTGATTTGCACCACACCATACTGGTCTTTCTTCGATTGCCCAATGGAGACATGGCCGTTGAGCGCTTGCCACCAATCACTAGAGATTTTGTTCAACTGGTCTTTGAGAGCGCTGGGAAGCCGCAGCTCTGCCCGCAGGGTGGTACCCGCCGGAATCGCCTGATAGCTATAGACGCCGCCCACGTCGCTAGTGGGCCGCTGCACCCTATCCTGAATGGTGTTGTGGGTAAACAGCTCTAGAGAAACGGTTTTGTAGGCCGGTAGCGCAGCGCCATCTGTTGGCCCCACATAGCCGCTGCGCTCACTTTTGACTTGAGCACCGTTGGGTTCCAGTTCTTCAAAGCGGTTGTAAATGCCCTGGCCTTTGCTCAGCCCGCCACTAGATTTTTCACTGAAGATACAGAAGGGAGTGGGGTGACCTGCGGTGGCCTCGATAGCAATGGTGGCGTTAGTTATCACCAGCTCGCCACTGGCAATCGCCTGGCTGACGTTGATACGCCCCCCCAGGGTTTTGTGGAGATAGCGCAGCAAGTATCGCCCTGGAATAAAGTCCAAAGTCTGCACCACGTTACCCACGGTACGGGCCGGGATGACGACCGGGGCGGTGGTAGTCAGGGTTAGGGGGATGGCCCACCAAATAGCATCTTGGGCAGGCTCATGGAAGTCGGGATTTTCGAGTTCAGGCGGCTGCCACTGGGGCGGTGCACCCACCTGGGAGTGGTGGTCTCGCAACCATTCGAGCCACGCCGTTGGGTTGCTACCCAGCTCAATCTCGCACAGGCCGTTGCCCCGCCGCCGCTTGCCGCCCAGGCGTTCCACCATCTTTGCCCCAGCCACCACCAGGGCATAGGCGGCTTTTTGCTGCACCTCAGTGAGCTGCACCTCAGAGAAATCGAGGGCGCAGTGCTCAGCGGTCAGCACCGCATCCATTCTGATCACTTCTTCAATGCGAAAGCAGTCTGGCATAGCAGACCCTGTTTTAAGGTCTATTGCCACCCCAGGCTTCATAAAAGCGATCGCTGGCTTCAGCGCTAACTTAGCCCTAAGCACCTCGCGAAGAACCGCATCCAACCGAGCAGAGCGAATCTTGAGGACAGCCGGACGAGGCATCTGTTCGATCTGCTCTTGGTCTTGCTCCTGATTCTGAGGATCGAGTAGGGCGGGCTGGTCGCCAAACAGCAGGTCCACCCACTGGTGCCATGTTCCCCGGCTATCGCCGCCATCTAGGGCCAGGACCACCTGTTCGCAGCCGTCCCGGAGAATGCCTGTAAGGGTTTTGGCAGGAATGTAGGGCAGATCGTCGGTGTCGCGCTGCACGATACGGTCAATTTCCCCCCGTCCGGCCCCGGCCCCCACATGCCAGTCACTCAACATTGTGACGCTGAGGGTAAAGTCTGTCGCAGGATTTAGGCTCATGGATTCACCCCCTCTGGCGATTGGACTGGATTGGTTTCGGCATTTTTCAAAAAGTCCATGGCTTCTAGGGCATCTAAAAAAGAGGTGACAAACCCCTCACCAGAATCGTCAGTGGTGGCGCGGAAGAGAGAGTCCCCGTCCTCAGATTCAGCAAATTTGGCCAAATCGTAGCGGTGGCGAATCAGCCTATACTGGCTATCAGCAGCTTCTTTACCCCTGAATAAGGCATCTCGCAGGAGGTGATACTGGCTGCTTGATAGGGACGGCAGCTTGCGCTCGTCTGATTCTTCCTCACTCAGTTGATTGCCCTCAACTTTGCCACGATTGAGCCAGTGGATGCGATCGCTCAACCGCTGCCAACTGTGGTTCTGCGCCCAGGTGAGCCCGTCAGCCTGCGGAAGTTGGGCCAAGTCGCTGACGATATAGGGCCGGTTGTACAGCCAGGTCTGCGCCCTGGGCGTGAGCTTGGCCTGGATCGCTTCCAGATCAATACCAGTGGTGTCGTAGAGGATATGGAAGTCGATGGTGGAGCAGGGGAAGGGTGTATTTTCAGGAATCTTATCGGTGACCGGACAGGTAATTTGTTGCTTCACCTGTTTAGCTGAACGAATCAGCTCCGCTGCCAGGCTGTAGGCCACCGAGAAGGGGAAGTGACGCTTGACAATCGCCACTCCAGCACAGGCAGAAAGCCGACCCACGCCAAAGGCTTCCTGGGCAACCTGGGCGATAACCGGGTGCTTTTCGGTTTTCTGCTCGAAGCTCTGGAGAAACCCTCGGGTAAATTCCAGGGCGTAATGCCCATCACAGACCACAGTGAGGTCGTCCCCCCCAAGGATGAGCGGAACCACTGGCACCGCACTATCTTTCTCTTCTGCTGGAAACACCTTTAATGCCTGCCGGAAGGCTGCTTCTGTGCATTCATCCAAGGCCAGGGAAAATTTGCGATAGGTGTTGATGTAGTTGCGATCGCTAGTATCGCTACCCAGGTATTTCTCGAAGTTTAGAAAGATCTTGCCCAAACCATTGCCATCGGCATGGACAATCCCCAACCAGGAGCGGGGGTCAGATGTGGCGTCGTCTTTCAAGAGTCCATCACCAGAATTGGCGGCAGAACCCTGATTGTCGTTTTGATCTTTGTCCACCAACTGATCGATTTGTCTCGCTAGACGCGGATCCAAATTCGCTAGGCGATCTTTAGCCTTGGGAGCAAATGACCACTTGGCATGATTCACTTGGGAAATCGAGCGGTTTCTGCCGCCTTCCGCCACTAGAACGCTAGCGGGCAAGCCGCTGGAGGCACACTCCGCTACAATCGGCAGCCGCAGGAAGCGATTTTCTGGAGAGGGAAAGTGCGATCGCTCCGTTTCCAGCTTGTGATGAACCTTCTGGATGGCTTTTGCCAGCGCACCATTATTGCCCAGAGTCCCCACTTTTTCGTAAACCCCAGCAATGGTTAATCCAGGGGCTTCAACCATTGCTCGGCGGGTTACCGCTTGAATGATGGATCGAGCAATATCTTGAGTTTTGGTGAGAAATAACGCCTTGCCGGAGGCCGCAGTAAGAATCTCTACCTCCTGATCGGAGTCCTCAACAGGGGAATTCTTGGCCGGGTCGAGGAGGAGCTGTCTGAGTCGAGCAGAGTCTTGCCAAACTTCAAAGCCACGCTGTCCGGCGGGGGATGCGATCGCTCCTAAAACCCACTGGGTGCCCGACCGATAGGTCAGTTCGGACGCACCAATGTTTTCTTTGAGCTTATTGGTTGAAAAGATATAGTCCTGATTGCTAGAGGTTTCAATAATGACAAGATATAGATCGGACGTATTCTTAGTTGCGGGCATGATATCAAAAAAATTCAGCCGGTAAACCCCAGAGCAAGCTACTTTACAGAATCAATAGCCTATCAGGCGTTGCCGGAAAGTTCCAAAAAATTGAAACCACCGCATCCATATTCTGGGCGGCAAAGACTATTCTCCCGCCTAAAGAGCTTAGGTCAGAGGTTTCTATGCGACCTAAGCTAACTACAATCAGTCCAAAACGCCGCTAATTGTCACAATCTTTACAGAATTCCCAGAAAAGGTAGAAGGCATAAAAGGGAAGAACGAAGAACGACGTTAGGGCTTGTATACTGCCGACGCCTAAGAAATGAACCTACTGATTATTGAATCCAAAGGTCTTCAGCCGTCAAAAAGCCCAAACACAAGCCGTCGAGAGTATAAATTAATAAGCTCATGCCTTTAAAGGGCTGTAACTGCCTAGACTTATGAGCTGAAAGGCCAAGCCATGAGGTTGTTTTTTGCCGCTCCTTAGCTGAAAGCCCACCAACACATTTTCTCAAGATAGCTCGGCAGGATTCTCTAAAACTTTTACTTGGCCAAGCGGCGATCGCCCTTTGCCACATACGCGCCATCTGCTGCATTCCCCACGAGCGTTATCGAGCCATTCGCTGCCAGCACGTATCGTTTTTTGGCTACTTTGTTGATGTGATTGAT
>JBBSNR010000053.1:0-12436 GCA_038260635.1 Phormidesmidales cyanobacterium | reverse complement strand
TTAACTCAGAGGGTCATCAATTATTGGCTGAAAGCATTTAGGTTAAAGGGATTAGCGTAAATCACTTTAGCTTGTCTTAATCTAAGACTTAAAAGTCTTAATCTGGACTATACCTTTTTGGGGGTTAGTGCAAAAACCCCCATAACGTTTCGGAGTTTTGCCGAGAGTGGAAGATCAACCGCCGCACATTCTACAGAGCCAAGGCTGCGCTCATCTACGAAGGGATTTTTGAGGAGTCAATCACCGGCTCAATCGATCTGAGAGTGATTAGTACAAATGTATGTGTCGCCAGTGACACAGGTGCGACAGACGAGTCACTGGAAGTGACGGATCTGGCACAGTCGGTGACAGATGGATCACAGGTAGCCGCTGAAACGCTTTCACATCAGGGGCTACCTGTAGACACAGATCTTGTACAGATCTTTAAACAAATCACTACGTTTAAAGAAGTGTGTGTGCCTGTGGAAAACATTATTTTGAAAAAGGCAGACCAGGAGAGAATTTTACCCAGTCAACCTCAAGAAGAGGCTAAAAAGCGAAGCACTCAGGCAAGCAGCGGAAAAACATTAGCGCCGCTGATTTTACAGCGAGCAGAGAAATTAGGCGTGAAGGTGAGCGATCGCATCCTCCTAGAAGCCATAAAGCGATGGCCTGCGCGGGTGGCAGTGGCGCTCGATTGCCTGGAGGAAAAGCGGCCCATCGTCCAGTACCCGACCCGCTTTTTGCAGAAAGCCATTGAGGAAGACTGGCAACCAGAACGAACCAGCAGCGCCCCCTCTGGCTTTGGCGACTGGTTCAATGAGGCGAGGCGGCGAGGACTGGCGATCGCCTCCGAAATGAGAGAGGGTGCGATCCATGTCTTCACTGCCGGTGAGCGTTGGCTACCCTTCGAGCAGCTGCGCCGCCTGAGCTGGGACGAGCTGAGCGCCGCCAGTGAGCAGGCACTGCCCAACCTCGGGACTTAGCCGTGGCGATGAATCGCGGTCTATATTCCGACAACTGGGAGCGGATGGCCTTTGACATCAAGCAGGCGGCTAACTGGACGTGTGAGGGCTGCGGACGGCCCTGTCTGCGCCCTGGTGAGAGCGTCGCGGCATTTGTTCAGCGCATTGCTGATGAGCTGCCGCTGTGGCTGACCTTCGACCCTGCGCACCACCCGCGCCGGTTTCTGCTGAGCGTGGCCCACCTTGACCATCTCCCCCAGAACAGTGATCGCGCCAACCTCAAAGCCTGGTGCTGCCCCTGCCACTGTCGTTACGACCTGGCCCAGATGAACCGCAAAAAACGCCTGAAAGCTGAGCGCGAAGGGCAACTGTCAATGCTGCCGGGCGGACAGTCCTATCGACTCGACCCTAATAGGCGTTCTGGGGGAGATGAGCGATCATTCACCCAGCCGCTGAGCCAGTCGAGGCTAGTCGCAGTTAACCCCGTAGAGAACGCGATGAGTCGTCAGCACCGACCCAAGGGAAAAGCCAGCGGCTGGATTGAGGAACGGATGGGCAACCAGAAGCGCAAGAATCCCAGCACCAGCCACTACTACCGCTGGGATTCTCCCCGTGGCCGCGTCAATGAGTACATCCGGGCGAGCCGGGTCACCCGGATTCATCAGCTTATCGACGACGGCCTGCCCGCGCTGGAGGTGCTGCGGGCGGTGGTCGAGGGGAAGAAGCGATCGCGGCTGGTGGCCGAGCTGCTGGGAGAATGAATCTGCCTATGCCCGGTCGATGTAGTCTCTCAACAGGGCTGCTGCCCTGAACCATTCGCCGGATAGCCTGAGGTCGCTGAACTGCTGGTGTAGGGATGCTGCCAGCGTCATCGCAGCTTTCTCCCCTTCTATCTGAATCGTCTTGAGCAGCAGCAGCGGCGCTGGGCTCGACGTTTGAAGCGTCTTCAGCCGCCTGGCGACGTTCTTAGCCCGACCAATCTTGATGGCGTTGCTGTGCTCATTGAAGATGAAGTAGATGAAATGAGCCTGGTTGCCGACCCTTGCCGCGTCGAGGCTGTGCGTTTTGCCGCCGGGCGTGACTAGCTGCGCTTCTGGGCTGGCCCAGGTTTTCGCCCAAAAGCAGACCGCTGCGATCGTCAGAAACTTCTGTGCCCGCAGCTCGATGGTTTCGCCGTTCTGGCTCAGGAAAAACTTCTTCGTACCCGCCTTCCCCCGAGAAGGAAGATTCTTGGCACTACGCGGCAACCCCCAGCCCAGCTCAGGTGTTCCGCAAAGCTCCTTGTAAGCCTGTGGCGTTCCGGTAGAAATCCCCAGCCGCTTGATATCCGCGACATCTACCTCAACCCACCCCCAGCCCTTGAGCGGATCGGCTGAGTCTCTCTGAACATAGATATGCTGCCAGTACCTTCTCTCCATGAATGACTGAGCCTACTGTCTGTGCGCGACTACTTTGACACCAATTTACCCGCTCACCTAGCCTGTGTTTCGGCCAGGGAATCAGAGCACCGCGTGGGAGAAGACGGGGGATGCTCTAATTCACGCAGTAAGCCCCTGACTAAGTAGCCAGGGGCCTATGATTACTTGTCGCTAGATTTAAGCCTATCGGCAATCTGCGCAGTGTTGTTTATTACTGCAACGGAAGCAGCAGCAAACTGAATATAAGGAAGAGCTTGAATGACTTGACCCGATACGGGCAACGCGGTCAGAGCAACCGCAGCAACGAAGTTAGCAACCTTTGATGAGATATCCATTTTGACTCCTGTATGACTTCACAACCCCCGTGCCTAAAATTAGACACACTACGCCCGCAGGCGACGTAGGGAAATAGTGAGAAGTCATCGGTCAAAACAAACCGGTGGCTGCATTAGGTATAACAAACGAAAATTGATATGGCAAGGTCTGAGCCATATTCGACTGTCGAATAGAAGCGAGACGCTAGCCAAGCCCCTAGCAGCCAGAGCACAGGCAAGCGCCTAGCGATGTTTTGACCAAGCCTAAAAAGCAGTTTGCCTGATAGCCAGTTAGCCGATCTGCTGCCCCTGTCAGACTTATTTTCCCCAGAACAAACCCACCTTTTTCTGACAGGTTGCGGCGAAAAGATGCAGCTGCGAATAGGCAATTCTAGTGTTTTTCGGGTGGCTGGCCCTGACCCGATTCGGGCGAAATACAGAGCCCCGATTCTGGCCTCACAAAAGCTTCACCAGAATTCTGGTAGAGGCCCGCAGCCTTTCTCAAACAGGAGTTTCCATAATATGTATAGTGATTCAGGAAAAAATTCGCATGGCTGACCAGAATTCTGACGACCACCCGATAGCCGAAACTGAGGTTGCTTACCAGATTCGGCCCGACGCGCTGATGGAGGAGCTAGGGATTAAAAAGGACGCTTACTACGCCTACCTGAAGCATCTCGGCTTTAAGGCAGAGAAGGATTTAGAAGGTAAAGCCTACCTGAATGAGGCGCAGGCAAATTCGATTCGCGAGCTACGATCGCATGTCTCGGCAGGCGGAAAGATCGAGGGCTTTGCTGTTAGCAACTCCGACGCCGCGCTGACCCGATCCGAGTCGGGCGGGGTGGATGCCTGGTCCGCGCCGGTGCCCGATGTGGAAGTTAACCCTGTCCAGGGCCTAGACCTTCAGGCGCTCTATCGGGAGGCTTCAGAGCTGGCAGGTCAGCGGCTGACAGCGGGTGAGCAGGTGGTGTTAGCGATGGCCAGTCAGATGGGCTACGAAGACCTGCATCCCGACGCTAGGGCCAAGGTGGACAACGTGCGGGCGGCCACCTCCCCAAAATTCAACCCCCAGCAAATCGCAGCCGACCTGCTGAGCCAGTGTCGGCAGCAGCAGCCCGAGCAGACGCAGGCGCTTGCATAGATCCAGAGGGGTTTGATCGTATCTGCGCTGCTATCGAAGCCGGTAGCAGCGTTTTAGTGCTGGCTGAAATGGGCATGGTGGGCGATATGCCGAAGCAGCTCGTGAACCGCTATGCCAGTGAGTATGCGATCGTCAGCGCGGTCTACAAGGGCTCTGGAAAGCGCTTTTTTGTGTCGGTTGCTGAGCAGTTAGATGTCCCCACCGCAGAGCCCAGGTTTGACAAAAATGGCGAGCAAATAGGTGAGCGGGCGCTGACGATGGATGCGCTTAAAGACGCGATCGCTGAGAACTGCAACCCTGATACGCTGCTGATTTTGCCGGAGGCCAAACGGCTGAGCACCGGCATTCGCTATTGGCTAGAAGACCTGATGGCCTGTGGCGTGCGCGTCGTCTGTTTTGCAGCGGCTAATCCAGGCCGAGACATCTTTCTCGATCTGTTGGAAATTGAGCTGGAGCTGCCCAGCGATTCTCACATTCGCCTGGTGATGGCAGCGGAGGCCCAGCGCCAGAACCTGAACCTGAGCCAGTCCAGACTGGCGGAATTGCAGCCGCTGGCCGGGAGGAACCCGATGCTGGCCCGCAAGGTGATTCGCAATGAGCGCCTGGGCCTGAACCAGCAGAGCAGCCCGCAGCACACGCAGTATGTCGTGATCATGCCGGTGATCATCGCCTGCCTGATGGCGTTTGGCATTGTTCGATTTATCGGCATGGGCACCGGTAACAAATCGCTGTACATCTTTGGCGGCGTCACTTTGGTGGCAGGCATGACGATGAAACAGCTCGGCCAGGTGCGCGGCGCAAGGAAGCGGTTAGGGCAGTAATCAGGTGTCTGCCAGCTCGAAGGCAGCAATGATATGACTGGCGTTGAGGCTAGCTTTCGTTCTCGATGTGGGCGCGCAGAACATGGTCATGCCGGACACTGGGGTAACTTCGTCGGGCATCAGGTCTACGTCTAGCCAGATACTGCCGTCAGCAGCTTGGCTGATTGAGCTGATGCTGTTTATGCAGATAACCACGCCTGTGGTTGTCATGAGCCCGAAGCTCCACTCGTCCCCCATCATGCGCTCGGTGAACCAAACGGGCAAAATCTCTTTAGGGGGTTGGCTCATCTGACTTGTAAGAAAACAGCGAGCTTTAGTGTAATCGACCATGATGGCAATTACTCACGCGGCGATCGCCTGTGCCGGTGTCTCTCTGCTGCTGAGCACGGCTGATCCTTTGCCGCTGTCACTGGCAGTTTTGGGTTCGCAAATCCCAGACATTGATACGACGACTAGCCTGATCGGCCAGGTATTCTACCCGGTCAGCAGTTGGATTGAAGACCGCTTTCCTCATCGGTCGGTCACCCATTCATTCCTCGCTACGGCTGTAATAGCGGCTGTGGCCTTGTCTTTGGGCTTTGTGATGGGGGATATTCGCGTGGCGGCGGCAGTGCCGGTGGGCCATCTGCTGAGCTGCTTTTCTGATTGCTTTACGCGCCAGGGCGTTCAACTGTTTTGGCCAGATCCGGCCTGGGCGATATCGGTCAGCAATCCGAAGCGACGGCTGCGCACGGGTGGCCCCGGTGAGTATTGGGTGCTGTCTGCGGCGGTGGCGCTGCTGCTGCTGGGGATTTGGCTGTCGGGTAGCGGCGGGGTGACGGGCACGGTTAACCAAAGCTTGGGCCTGCGCGATGGGGCGATCGCTACCTATAACCAGAATGCGGCGACGGCTGAAGTGTGGGCTGAGATTAAGGGCGTGTGGGCCGATGACCGGACTAACGCCGATGGGCGGTATCAGATTTTGGGAGCCGAAGGGAGTGAGTTCATCGTTTCCGATAGCTCGGGTGTTTATCGCACGGGGGCGCAAATTTTGGTGTCTAAGCTGACGACGGCCCCCGGTGAGGCGATGGGGCGGCAGACTCAGACGATGGCACTGAATGATGAGGAGCTGAGCCCAAGGTTGCAGCAGCTATTGACCGAAAATTCTGGGAGCAAGGTCTATCTGTCAGGCTCTATTACGATTGACTTCCCTGAAGAGGTGCGGGCAGTCAGCAGTCCCCGGCAGATGCAGACGCTCTCTGTAGCTGGCAGCGATGCCAGCTTAGCCTACCATCCCTTAGAGCTTGCTTTGGCTCAGCTAAGCGACCAGTGGGCGACGGGTACGATTACAGCGCTGATTTTTAAATAGTGGAAAAACCCAACCGGCGAAAAGTTAACTAAAGCTGGCGGGCCATGATGTCAACTACCCGTGCCGATTGGGTTTCAATTGTTAAAACGCTCTACAGCGCTTTACTTGCTTTCACTATATAGTATAGCACGATAGAAAAACCGATCATTAAGGTAGAATTGCATGAACTGAAAGTTGAGAAATCGGTTTCAGGCAGCTTTTCACTGCTATCTGATTACTCTCAATAATCTCCTCTAAAAGTCTCTGGAATTCCATCGTGGCGAGAACAACAACAAAGTCAAATCCTAAAAAAGCTGATGATAAGGGGGTTTCAGGCGACGATAGTGTCGGCAAGATGATTCCGATAGAGTCTTTGAAACTGCCCAAAAAGCAACCAAGGAGATCCTTTGACCCTGAAAAACTAGAACAGCTCAGGGAGTCCGTGAGAAAGCACGGCATTTTAGAGCCCCTTATCGTGCGTCCTGCCCCCCGCAATACCTATGAACTGGTGGCAGGTGAGCGTAGATATCAAGCAGCAAAGGCAGAGAACCTGCCAACGGTACCCGTTATCATCCGTGACTTGGGAGATCAGGAAGCCTCTGAGCTGGCTTTGATGGAAAACCTTCAACGGGATGACCTGAACCCTATTGACGAGACAGAGGGAGTGCTTGATCTGCTGTGCCAAAGGCTGGAGATTGACCAAAACGCCCTAATCAGCCTACTCAACCTAGCAGCTAACGCAGAGCGACGGGGGCAGCCGTTGACGGATAACGTTATCCGTCAAATAGAGGTAGTAGACGAACTCCTCAGAACAATAGGTAGATTGACTAGGGAGAGCTTCAGGTCTAATCGTTTACCCTTGCTCTCGCTGCCTGAAGACATCCTGGAGTATCTGAGGGGCGGGAAGCTGGAATATACCAAGGCGAAGGTGATTGCGAAGCTTGAAGAGGATGACCGAAAGGCTTTGGCAGAAGAGACCATTAAAGAGGGGCTGTCTCTTCGTGAGGTAAGGCAACGGGTTAAAGAACTCATGCCGGAATCTAGGGGTGCTGCACGGAATTTGAGGTCGAGCTTCAAGGCTCTGGTCAATATCAAATCGGATGCTTGGACTGACGAGAAGAAGCGGGCCAAGATCCAGGCTCTTTTGCATGAGTTGGAAGGGCTCCTTGAGAGAGAGGAGTAGGTTCTTCTTTCATCGACAAGCATCAGGCTGAATCGATATATTGCCCTTATACTAAAGCACTATTGAAATGACCGCTAATGACTGTCCACCGTATTGCACGCTGCACGTACGATGCAATATACGACTATCCCATTCGCCCTGAGGTCGAACAGCCTGTTCTGACTGCTGAGTAAGCAGAACATGAGTCCCCGTTTACCCCTCTTGGGGACTGAAACTCCTCGTGTCACTGCCTATCAATTCTGAGCCACACTACTCTGTAAGGTCAAAAGCACCCAGACGATGACGGTCACTGCTTTTCCTGCTTTTGACAGTCAACAGATAAGCCTTCTCTAAATAGGTGTTGACTCATATGAGCTTGACAAAATAAGTGAGATTAGATAATTCGTAAGTGAGAATAGTGATTGATGCAATGGCAGTTGCTTACTCAGTAAGCAGAGCATAAGCCTCCAGAGTTGGCTTAGCTACGAGGTCTAATACTCCCTTGTGTCACTAATCATTACTATTTGTCACTGTCCACTGCTCTGCATGATGCACATGTACGACTAGATCCTTCGACCCTAGAGGCAAAGGGGCGAGTTCAAAACTGTACGATTTTTCGCAAGATTGAGTAAGTTCTGTTCAAAGCTGCGCGGTTCCGCTAAAACTTACACATTTTTTACATTTTGGGTTTAATGTGTCGTTAGACACCATTGCTTTATGTGCTCTTCAAAGGCTAGACCTTTCCTACAAAAGAGTATGTGCTATGTACAGCTCTCAAAATAAACTGACGAAACCCGTTGTGTTGCTCGCTCTTTAGGGAAGGGCTAAACCTTTCCTGAAAGAGCGCATGTGCTGTATAAATTTTTCAAAATCAACGGCCTCACTGCCTACTATGTCCATAGTGGGCAATAAAGGTAAACGCTTTCAAAGGGCCGGTAAACGCTCTCAGCCTCAACGGTTTTACCTGCTCTTTTGCAGAAAATTGTCAGCCCGACAGAGCCTAGCTGACACCAAATTGACACCAATCATCATCGAGTGGCCATCGCTAACGCCTACTTTTAAGTAATCGATCCGCATAAAATTTTTTATACAGTTATACTGAAAAGGATCAATATCCTGGCGGGTTCATAATGTCCAACTACAACTCGTGTCCCAAGGACACGAATCTCCCATGAAAAAACCTAATAGGCATCTTCGCCTTCTTTTCTTTGTCCTAGCACTATCGCTTTGCGCAATGCTTTCAGATCGAATGGGGAATCCGGTCCCCGATCTCGTTGAAAACGTCCTTGCTGAGTCGCTAGTCGTTCTGATGTTTTCATACGGTTCCTATTCTCTGTTCCCCCCTCCGTCCCCTCCTCCGAGAGACAAACAGATCGATCTACTAAAAACCTAGCCTGTAGCTTCGGCTATGGAACTGACTCATCGGTAGAAAGCCTCTCCCCTCGTTTGAGGTTGGGCGTGACTCTGTGCGCTCGTAGTGTTGTCTCTGTCGGGTCCGATGGGTGCACACGGGCATTCTGTAAGGATGTTTACACCTTGCTGCGAAAGGCATTGAGTCTGACGCGCTAGTTTGTGGCGGCTCTCGACAACCGCAGCAGCACCCTGCCAATGAAATACTCTGTACTGCTCAGCGCGATCGCCTTGTTTGGAGTCGGCCTGGTTGCGACGACTCAGTTTGCAAAGGCCAAATCTGCCCTGCCTGCAATCTCTTCCCCAGAACAGATCTCACCAGCTAGCGGCAGCGAGTCTCCGCGTCGCCTCACCATTAGCGTCACCGTGGCCGAGCCGGAAGACCTGAAGGTAAAGCAGGGCGATCGCGTCGAGGCCAATCAGCTAGTTGCAGATCGTGGCCGGGAACGTCGCCGTCTGGAATCCCAGCAGGCTCAGCTCAAGCTCACCCTTCAGCGGCTGCAAACGGCCAGCATCTCAGCCCCGCAGCCTCTGGCCCAGGTACCGCCGATGGCCGCTCTACCGCCTGCCGCTTATCTAGAAGAGCAGGCCAGCATCGAGCGGGCAAAAGTCTCAGTGGCTCAGGCAGAGCTGACTGTTGCGCAGAAGCATCAGGAGCTGGACTACCTGCGATCGCTCGAAAACCTAGACCCGATTGTCATGGAGCATGAGCAGGCCCAGCTCGCCGAGTTGCAGCAAACCCACACCGCTGCGGTACGTGACTACCAGCTCGCAGAAGGCCGACTGTCTAAGGCTCAGAGCGACACAGCCTACCGCGACTATCAGAGCAGTTTGGACGTGGCGGAGCGGGTCGAGCGGGCCAACCAGTCAGCGAGTAATTATCAGCAGCAGTGGGCTGACTATGAACAGCATCTGCGCGACCGAGATTTTCAGGTGGCTCAAACTCAGCTTCGACTCGATGAGGTGGACAATGCGGTCTCAAACCTGGCGGTGGTGCGCTCGCCCTATGCGGGCCGGATTCGGCGGATCAAATGGCTGGGGCAAGATAGCAGCGGCCAGCTTAGCGCTGAAATTACTCTGCTCATCTATACCGGCGCAGGCCCAGGCGCTACCCTGCCTGAACAGCAGCCCTGATTGTCTAGCAGCGCTGACTCGGCGGGCGGTTGAGCGGTCGTCTGAAATAGCGGCTATCAACGAGCAGCTCGCCCTCACTGCTGACCGGCAGAGCTACACGGCGGCGCGGCGGTGGACGAACTACCTGACGCTCGATCCGCTGCGCCTGGTGCAGAACATTCTCGGCGGCGGCGACGTGCAGCGTGACCAGTTGGCGATCGCCTCGCTGGAATTAGAGGCCGCTAATCTGGTGCGTCGGCGCGAGGAAGTGGCTGAGGGATTAGCCCGTGAGGTCGTTGCCGGCGTTCTGGCCTATGAGCGGTTGGCTCGTGAGCTGAAGCTAATTGAGTCGCGGTTAATCACTCACCGGCAGCGAGTGGGAGTAATGGAAGCAGCATATCGAACTGGCCAGGGTTCGACGACGGCAATGCTGGGCGTTTGGCAGCGCACAGAGGAGCTGATAGGGGCATCTGAAGAAAAGCAAATAGCGCAAAGCCAGATACAGCGAGAATTGGAGATTTTGACAGATGCGACCGATTTGGAAGAGCAAGGGGTTTATTCCGTTGGCGGCGCTGGGAGCGATCGCCATCCTGACGAACCTATTTCCGAGAGTGACCGACCAAGCCTTTGAGCCGATTTTTGAAGCAGCTCGGCCCGATCTGGTCGTAGACAGCGGCCCCACCAGTGAGCACTATCGAATTGTTGAGGGCTCGATTTACGACGGCGATACGCTGCGGGTGACCGACGGCGGCCAGGAAATCAAGATCCGGCTTTGTGGCATCGATGCGCCTGAAAAGGATCAGCCGATGGGCATTGAGGCCCGTGACTACCTGCGATCTCTGGTGGCGGTAGGTGGCGGCGATATTATTGTTGTTCCGATTGAGACTGACCGCTACGGTCGGACTGTCGCTGAACTATTCGTGCCTGCGGGCGGTAAGAAGGAAATCCATTTGAACTCTCAAATGGTCATGGATGGCTATGCTTATCACTACGCTCAATACTCTTCCTCCTGTCCAAACAAGGGTGCGATCACCCGCGCCGAAGATATGGCGAAAGAAGGAGCCTTAGGGCTCTGGAAAAATCCGAATGCAGAAAGGCCGTGGGATCATCGGAAGCGTACATGACGCTTTCTTTTCGCCGATACATCCCAGCATGGTGAACTGAGCTTAAAAGAGATTGTGTTCTTCTTTATCATCAGAAGTACTTTCAATGTCCTTACGTTCATTGCAGTATGAGTTAGAGATCTTGCAATACCTGCATTCTCTAAGGCTAGGAGCCTTGCGAGCTGGCTCTTTAGAGCTTACTCGACAAACTAAGTTGCGAAAATTATCTTTGAATTCATTATCTAACAGATCGCTGGGAATATCAATTAGCTCATCTTGGTAAACTAATCGTCCCGATAGTTGTTTCTTGTAACAGTGTTTTGGACCACCTGGAGCAGGCAGAAGCAGCATATACAGAAGCACTTGGGCGGGGTCAGAATCCTTTTTCTTGCCCGTCTTGCAGTCTTCGACAATAATCTCATCTCCCTTTACAGCTACGATGTCGGCTTTGCCAGAGATGATTGTTCGCTTATCACTGCCTTTGATCTTAAAAAGGTTCTCTTCTTCCAGAAAAACTTTGTAACCTTTGCTTTCTAGATAGTCGGCTCGATCCTGCAATAGCGCCTCATGATTAGCTGCCCAACCTTCTAGAAAGCCACTGTCGGGCTCCTTCTGAAATTTGTAGTTGGCCTGAAACCACGTCGCCCACTGACAGTGCTTATTGCCAGCCAGAAGTGGAGCCAGCCAAGTGACCCATATATATGGCGCGTCTTTCAGAACCGGAGGAGCGATAGTAGCTGTCATGGCAGATTATTCATGTATATCGTTGGACACCCGACTGTCGTAACATACGAATCCTGCGAACAAGTGCGAGTAAATGACTTCGGATACACAAACTTTTTATCGCAACAGACGAAAACTAAAACCTTTTATATATCGTTCTACTTCTGTACTAGCGAGTCAGTCACACCAGTTGAGCCAGCTTTGTATACTGCCGCTCTAGCTTACTTAGACGACGCGCTATACTTGCAACAGCGTCAGGGTCTGTCTTCCCAAGATACTGTGCGATCGCCTCCCGCACCACTTCACTTTGGCTCTGACCCGTTTCTGCCTGGATGGCTTCTATCTGACTCATCCAGGCGGCTGGAATTCTACCGGCGACAAGCGGCTGTTGCATTTGATAACTCCATTAACTTGGTTAATCTGTGTCAGCTCTGGCATAGGCTCCTCTTTTATCTCCTAATCTGGTTAGCTTCGTTAACCGTGCTAACACTCATCACCATTCGCTTTCAGTCAATTCCCTATTCTCAATAAATAGGGGACCATTCCCAATAGAGAGCAGAATTTTTGAGCATTTTCACTGAAGCCCTTGGTATCGCAGTATTATTGACTTGCTAAAAGCTAGGTTTGAGCAAGTCAGTCCCGATGCCGAAAAATAACCGCAATGGTCAGGCCGAAATTTGGAGCGATGCGCAGCTCGATGAGGTAATGAGCGATCTGTCGCCGACGATGCGATCGCTCTTTTCAATTTGCAGGTATACCGGTTGCCGAGTGAGTGAAGCGCGGCAGCTTCGGGCAGATGATCTAGTAGGCGACTACATTGTGTTTCGCAAGGCTACGACCAAGGGGAAGAAGGGGACGCGGCAGCTCGTCATTCATCCCAAGCTAAAAATGGTTCTGGGGGAAGCAGCCTTACCGACTACCGGCTACCTGTTCCCAGGTCGTGGAAGTGGGCCGATCACT
>JBBSNR010000052.1:0-12477 GCA_038260635.1 Phormidesmidales cyanobacterium | reverse complement strand
GTAATTGCTCAACTCCCCCAAAAAGGGTATGTGAAACAAGGAGAAAGGTCTTAATTTAGAGGTATGGAAAAACTACCCGATTTAAGCAGTCTATCTGGCGAGGCCAAAGATGCCTTGATAGTGTTGTTATGGGAAGAAGTCCAGCGTCTGCGGCAGCGGCTAGAGGAACTGGAGCGACCGCAGAAGACGAGCGAGAACTCAAGGGTGCCGCCGTCCAAAGGGTTTAAGGCAAACAAGCCGCCATCGCAGCGTCAAAAAGGTGGTGAGCGCCGGGCCGCGAGTATCGGCAGAGCCGGTGGGGGACGCCAGCTACATCCGCATCCCGACGAAACGGTGATAGCGCAGCTGAGCTGTTGCCCAGAGTGCGCGGCGGCGATACCGCCGAGTGAGCAACGATTGCATAGTCGCTACGACCGCATAGAACTCCCGGAGGTCATGCCGATAGTGACGCGAGTAGAGCGCTATCAGGGGCAGTGTGGCGCGTGCGGCACAGATTCAATCGCTCCCGTTCCAGAGCATTTAGCCCCCGGCTCGCCATTCGGCCAAAGCATTGAAAGCCTAGCGACCTATCTGCGCTACGGCCATGCGATTAGCTATGAGCGCCTGCATCAGTTGTTGAACGAAGTGTTCAATCTATCGATCTCAGAAGGTGCTATTGCCAACTTACTCACTCGGGTGAAAGACCGTCTGGTTGAACCATTGGCCGAAATCCTATCGCACTTGCGGCAAGCCGAGATCATTTGCTCAGATGAGACCAGCGCCCGAGTGAATGGCCAGAACGAATGGGAATGGGTGTTCCAGAATCCAGAGGTCTGTTTTCATACCATTTGTGCGACCCGAGGCGGTAGCGTTATCTACGCAGTGCTTGAAGACCACGAACCCGAGGTGTGGGTGTCGGACTTGTTCAGTGCGCAGGTCAATCATCCGGCCAAGCAATGGCAGGTGTGTCTGGCTCATCAGCTCAGAGACTGCCAATATGCCATGGACGCAGGTGATCGCGTTTTTGCCCCTGAGATGAAGGCACTCTTTAAGCGAGCACTCGCCATTCATCATCGTCGCGCCCAGCTCGCCGATTCCACTCGCTATCAGTATCGCTTAGATATTAAGCGGCAACTGCGCAGGATACTAAACTTAGAGCCTGACCAAGCCGATGGCATACGCCTAAAAAAACGCTACGAAGGCATCCAGGAAAACTTGTTTTTGTTTCTTGAAGATGCCGCTATTCCACCAACCAACAACTCAAGTGAACAGGCCATCCGGATGAGTACAATCTTCCGAAAAGTGACGAATGGCTTCCGCTCAGATTGGGGCAAAGATTTATTCGCCGCTGTGCGCTCTGTCGTCAACACTGGCAAACGGCAGGGACTCTCTGCCCTTCAGTCTATTCAGATGGCGCTTTCTGGACGCTCTCTCTTTCAACCGGGTTGAGCAACTGCAAAAATAGTCGCTGAAACCATTGACACCACGTAACAAAGCGATGATAGATGAATCGATCCTCATAGAATCTTCATATATGTTTTCTACTCTGAAAGGTGTCACTCACTTTTAGGAAACGTAGCCCATGGTTGCCTCAGCTTTAGCAGTGCAAAGCACAGTTCAAAGTACAGCTCCGTACCGATTTTTAGTCATCGGTCGGGGTAGCGAACTGTGGGGTGATGCGGCGGCGGGGCCGCAGGTAGCTAGGGCTGTCGCCGATTGGCAGCTGGCGTCGGTCGAGGCGCTAACGGTGCCTCACTTCACCTCGAACTTGGTCGAGGCGATCGCCCAGTCAGACTACATCCTTTTTGTCGAGGCCTGTGACGACAAGAGCTGCGCCCGTACGGTTCAGCTAGAGCCTATTGTGGGTGAGCCTCAGTCGGCGGGTACAGTGCTTTCTATGGCCTCTCGCTGCGATCCGTGGGTTTTACTCAGCCTCACCCGGCAGCGCTATGGTTACGCACCGCAGGCCTGGCTGCTGCAAATTCCTACTGAGCGCTGTGAGTTAGGTGAAGCCCTGTCTTCAACGGCTCAAAGGGGATGCGATCGCGCGCTTAGAACCATTGAACAGTTTTTTAGAACCTATCAGCAGCGCCCATACATGAGCCAGTCAGCCTGCTTGCAATCGGTTCGTTAGCGCGATTTTGAACTACATTTTTGAACTACATTTTGAACTACATACTGCGAACTGTGGCTTCGCCATCTGTGACTTCGCCGATCAGCACTTCGGTGGCAAGGCCGATAAACAGTCCATTATCCAGTACGCCTGGAATATTGTTGATGTCTTTTTCCATCTCAGCCGGGTTGTCGATGCCGTTAAAGGTGACATCGAGCACCATATTGCCTTGATCGGTGATGACTGGGCCGTCTTTTTTGATGCCCATACGCATTTCTACTTTGCCGCCGAGCTTTTCTAGGGCGCGAGTGACAGGGGCGATCGCCATCGGAATCGCTTCTACTGGCAGCGCAAAGATCGTGCCAATTTTGTTGCTCAGCTTGGAGCTATCGACCACCACAATAAATCGCTCAGCTAGCCCATCGATCACTTTTTCACGGGTGTGAGCTGCGCCGCCGCCCTTAATCAGATTCATCTGCGGATCAACTTCATCAGCGCCGTCAATAGCAATGTCAATATGATCCACATCGTCTAGCGTGGCCAGCGGAATGCCGTGCTGCTTGGCCAATACCGATGCCTGAAAAGAAGTCGGGATGCCCTTAATATCTTTGAGTTCGCCTGAGGCAATCCGTTCGCCGATGAACTGAATGGCAAAGGCCGTCGTCGAACCAGTGCCCAAGCCTACAACTGTGCCAGATTTGACCTGCGCAGCAGCGGCGCGACCGACTTCCTGCTTCATCAGCTTGACGGGGTCCATGAGGGTTTATCTCCTAAAACTGCCTTTGATCTATAGCATGGAGGAAAGCGGGTAGCGAGTAAAGTGACTGCATGGAGCCTATTCCCTCTCCTTCAAATCCTGGTACTTTTTCGTTGGGCGAGCAGCGCTTTTGGCAATGGCGCGGCTGGCGAATTCGCTACACCCATTTAGCCGAGTCGCCGGGCACTCAAAATGAAACCCCCTTTTTGTTACTCCACGGGGCGGGCTCTAGTCTGGAGCAGTGGCGAGCAAATTTGACCGCTCTGGCTCAAGAGCGGCCGGTCTATGCGCTCGATCTGGTCGGCTTTGGCGGATCTGAGAAGGTCGCTACTGAGTTAAATACTGACCTGTGGGTGGCGCAGGTGGCCGCTTTTTGGCAGAGCTATCTGCGTCGCCCGATGATTTTAATGGGCCATTCGCTGGGGGCCTTGGTGGCTTTGCAGTCGGCTACAAGTCACCCCGAGCAGGTGGCCCGGTTGATTATGCTGACGCTGCCAGCGGCCCGCCAGGAACTAGGCGGTACGGCGGCGCAGGTGGGTGCGGTGGTAGAGGGCTGGTTTGCTTCACCCCTACTGCTTCGTCCTTTGTTTAAGCTAGTGCGCCGACCCGGGCTGATTCGCTCGGTGCTACTGAAGCTGCATCTGGACGCTAGCCGGGTCGATCAGGTGTTGGTAGATGCGTTTGTGCGACCCACTCAGGAGCGTGGCGCAGCGCGAACTTTTTGCTATCTGGTGAAGTCACGAACATCCGACAGCTTTAGCCCGATGACGCGAGATCTCATTCCGCTGGTGCAGGTACCGACACTGCTGCTGTGGGGTAAGCGCGATCGCGTCATTCCCATTGCCTGGGGACAGTATGTCAATACGCTCAGCGCCCGGCTTACCTTCGTAGAAGTCGAGGATGCTGGGCACTTTTTTTACGACGAAAGCGCAGCCGATCTGCACGATCTAATTGATCGGTGGCTGGCGGATCAGCTGCCAGCCACGAACGAGAATTTGGTAGACGCGAAGCCCTAAACAGGCTGATCAAATGACGTTACAGAAACTCTGGTGCTGCCACAACAGCCTAGTGCAGCGCCAAGACTAAGAATGAGGGTTGACGATTTCTAAAAGCTTCATATATCAGTGCTCTTGAAAGGGGGCAACCCTAAAATTAAACTCTGACGCTGCACTAGTGCATGTAGCTGCTGGACTGTAGCTGTCCGCGAATGGCGCCGTTAGGATACTGAGGATTATGCACATTCACATAAAAATCTTCAGGGTTGTTGAGAATGCGCTGCACGATGCCCGTTTCGCCAGTCGGAAATTTACCTTCTTCGCCTTCAGTGAGACAGTCAGCGGCGTTGCCGTCTTCGGGGCCAGCTAGAGCGGCGACGACCGGGCCATTTTCACCCATCGCGCCTTCGTGAATGTGTGCTGCCATCCCTTCACCGACGGGTACCGTCTGCACACCTGAGACAAACAGTGAGTAGCACAGCGTGGTTTCATCGCCATCTATGCCAAACACATAGGCTTCGCCCATGCCGTTGGCATCACCAACCAACATGCTCAGGTGGCCATCTTCAGCCACTTCTGCGCTGCCATCTAGCATGGTGTGGAGAATGGTATTGGTATGTCCGGCTAGGGCGGGTTGGGTCGTCCCAACGCCTATAGTTAGCGCTGCCAATCCAAGTGCCCAGCTGAATCCTTGTTGCTTATTCATCATATTCCTTTAATTAAGTATGAGACCTGAGCGGCGGCAGGCTGTGCCACGGCTCATAATTCAAGTACGCAGCTCCCGTCGATTTGGATGCACTCCAGCCTTGATATTGAGTGATTTATCGGCGATCTCTGCCAAAAGAGAGACCCAGATGCTCTATCAAAATAAGTAGTAGGATGGCCTCATCAGCGATCACTCCGCCCCCTTCATACATGGATTCTGCGCCGCTTAATCAGCCTGACTACGCCCCTCAGTCTGACATTGCTCTGTGGTCTGCGCTGCAAGCTGGCCATACCGATGCCCTGGGTCAGCTCTATGATCGCCACGCTAGCCTGGTTTACGGCATGAGCTTAAAGGTGTTGGGTAATACGCAAGAGGCAGAAGACCTAACCCAGGATATTTTTGTTAAGTTAACTGAGCAGGCATCTTACGACCCTAAGCGAGGCTCACTCAGAACGTTTTTGATGATTTTGACCCGCAGTCGGGCGATTGATCGAGTGCGATCGCGCCAATCTGCTCACCGATCTAAGCAGCGCTGGAAGGCCGACTACAGTCCGCCGAATCCGAGTCTCTTGGTCGATGATGTGGTTGCAGGCGAACAGTCTCAGAAAGTGAAAGCAGCGCTGGCTCAGCTATCGGCGCAGCAGCAGCAGATTTTGCATCTGGCCTATTACGAGGGGTTCACTCAGTCTGCCATTGCTGAGCGGCTAGATGCCCCCTTAGGGACTGTGAAAGCGCGGGCGCGGCGCGGACTGCTGAAGCTAAGAAAAATTTTGCAAGAGACCGGGGAGCAGGCGAATGGATGAAGTAGCCCCATTGAAACAGCAGCTGTTGATCGCCGGGTATATTCTGGGCGATCTCAGTCAGGCAGAGGCGCGTTTGTTTGAGCAAATAGCGTCGGCCAATCCGGCAGTTTGGAAAGAGGTCGCGCAGCTGCAGCGATCGCTAGACTCGGCCTACAGCACTGAAACGCCGCCCCCGCCTGATTTAAAGGCGGCTGTCATGACGGCAGCCCGTCCAGTGCAGCCCGACTCGCCTGTGATCGCTGCCGCAGACCGTCGCGCCCCGCAGCGATCATCCCCTCGACGTTCATTCCCGCAGTGGGCATTCGGTGGGCTTGGGGCAGCGGCAGCAGCCGTGCTGATTTTGGCGCTAGGGGTGCAAAACTATACGCTCCGGCAGACTCTTCAAGCCCTACAAGCGTCGCCTGTAGAGCAGCCAAGTACCGAAGTTGCTTTCTCCTTACCACCGGTTGAAAACAGTCAGCAAGGAACAGTTGAACTGCTGGTAAATCCAGATCGATTAGAAGCTACGCTCAAGGCTGAGGGACTGCCGCCCTTACCAGACGAGCAAGTCTACGCCCTGTGGACGGTCGTCGCTGATAACGTATCGGCTACAACTGACAGCAAAAATGCCATTTTGACCGCCGTTTTTACAGTCGATAATGATGGCAATCAGACCCAGCAGATCGCGTTGCCCAGCGTATTTCGCCCTGACGGAACCGGCCCCACAGAGACTGACAATTCGGTCGAGGCGATCGCCGTCACTATTGAATCCGCTGCCGCCCCGCAGCGCCACCAGTCGGGGCCAAGCTGGATACAGCGACTCTAGGCTAATGAGGGCTGCTGAGACCCGGACTATAAGAACGCTCTCTAGTCGCTGGGGTAAATGATCAAACTGACGGGCGACGCTGCTGCCAGCGATAGATAGCATCGGCCCGACGCTGAGCACGGCTATGGGCATTAATCTCAACGTATAGCCCTCGTCGGATGCATTCGTACGACGGTTAGCCCCTTAGTTCCCTACATCAGTAATGGCTATAACCGTTGTGTGCTGTGGGCTAAGGGGCCGAAGCTATAGATACCTGCCGGACTGCTTTGGTCTTCATACAGTTGGCTGAATGGGTAAAGAAAAGATGAAGGTGCTGCCGGTGCCCAAGTCACTTTGGGCAGTGATCTGTCCGCCCTGCAGCTCGACCAGACGACGGCAAATAGCTAGGCCCACGCCCGATCCGCCCGAGACGCGATCGCGCGAACGATCTGCCCGCCAAAACCGCTCAAAGACATGGGGCAAATCTTCTACAGAAATTCCAATGCCCGTATCGATGACCGCTGTCCAGACAAAGCCTGCTTCGACGTAGGCCCGAATTTTGACCTCGCCTGCGGGCGTGTAGCGTAGGGCATTGCTCAGTAAATTTACCAGCACCTGCTCCACCCGAGCCGGGTCGCCCCAGACCGGCGGTAAATTTTCGGCCAGGTCAACCGTGATCTTCAGCTTTTCGACGCCTAATAGCTGATCGGCAAAGCGATCGCTCACTTGAGTAATCAGCGGTGCGATCGCCATCGAGCGCGCCTCAATCGGCAAATAGCCCGATTCCAGCTTAGAAAGCTCTTGCAAATCGTTGACCAGGCGCTGGAGCCGCTCGGTTTCGCGCACCAGACGGTTATAGGTATCGGGTGAAGGAGCGATCGCTCCGTCAGCCAACCCTTCTAGGTAGCCGCGTATAATCGTCAGCGGTGTCCGCAGCTCATGGCTCAGATCACCTACCAGTTCGCGCCGCCGCTGCTCCACGCCTTCTAAGTCATTGGCCATTCGGTTGAAGCTGTGGCCGAGCTGGTCAAACTCCGGAATATCTAAAGGCGGCACCCGCGAAGAAAAGTCGCCAGCGGCAAATTGCCGGGTAATCGTCTCCATCCGCAGCAGTGGCCGGGTAATCCGCCAGGACAGCCAGTAACTCATCGCTCCAGCAGCGGCACTCCCTAAAATGATCGACCAGATCATGCCGCGAATCCAGGCGTCTTCAAAGCCGCGCAGTAGCTGCCCTTTCACCTGCTGAATGCGCACGCCCTGACGCTCCATCCGCTCCAGCGTCACCACAAAATAGCGCGGCGTATAGAGGCGGCTGACCGAAGCTAGGGCAACGATGGCAACTGCCAAAACAACGAGCTGAGAAGTCAGCAGGCGACTGCGCAGATTGGCCTTGGGCTTGCCCCGTCTGGCGCTAGTCGAGCGGGGCTTGGCCGGTTCAGCATGAGCCGAGTGAGGCGGGGTAGGAGTAGGTTTGACCATAAAGATGACGATAGACTACTTGCCCTCATCTTCAAACCGATAGCCGACACCCACTACCGTCCTCACAAACGAGGGGGCAGACGGGTCTGGCTCAATTTTTTTGCGCAGGCGAGCAATGTGGGCATCGACCACCCGCTCATCGCCGAAAAACTCGCTGCCCCACAGCTTTTCAATCAGCTGAGCCCGGTTCCACACCCGTCCCGGATAGCTCATAAAAGTAGACAGCAGGTCAAATTCTAAGGGCGTCAGTTCGAGGTCTATCTTGGGGCTGTTTGGTTCTACCTGATTTTGGGTACCCTCCGCTCTAAGCTGGCTGGCGACCCGCTGATCGGTATCTACTGTGAAATGAGCCGTCTGGTAGGTGTGTGAGGCTGTCTGACCGCCCTCTCTCAGGCTGCGTCGCAAAACGGCGCGCACCCTGGCGACAAGTTCGCGCGGGCTGAAGGGTTTCACCATGTAGTCGTCGGCCCCGGTCGATAGGCCGATAATGCGATCAATTTCTTCGCCCTTGGCAGTCAGCATCATGATGTAGGGGTCTTTTTTGTCTCGCTGCTGGCGAATTCTAGCGCACACTTCTAGCCCGTCAAGGCCGGGCAGCATCAGGTCTAAAATGATCAGATCGGGTTGGATGGCGGCGAAGCGCTCAAGCGCGGTGCTACCATCTCGGCAAAGATGACAGCTGAACCCCTCTTTAGACAAATAAAGCTGGATCAGCTCAGCAATTTCAGCCTCGTCTTCCACAATTAAGATGTCCATAGTTGATTCTGGTTTCTGGTTGACTGGTTTACAGCGGGGGCTAGCCACCCTCGATCTGGCAAAGGGATCTGGTAAGGAGACCCGGCAAAAACTGAGCGATCCTGCCATACCTATCAACTATTATTGATTTTTGGTGAAGACTCAAACAAATACTAGCCGCTTAGCTTGCCCCAGTTGAGGCGGTAGCCTACTCTCTCTAAAAGGGTAGTGCATCTTCTATCGGTCACCGCTATTAACAGTTTGGTAACAGTTTGGCAACAGTCTGGCGCACCAGTATCAGCATGTAGTTATAGCCTTTTGAAGGCAGGCGTTTGACAGACGTTATCCCTTGAGAGCATAAAAGCAACATGGCGCGCCTAAGTTCCCATCTAGTCAGAATTCCGCTATCCTATCGCCCATATCTTCGCCCCCATTTTTGGAAGTACCAGCGTTCTAAGCGAATGCTTTCGCCTATGCCTGCACTCACATTTGCCACCCTATCAGCAGAACTTGCCCAGGCCCTAGCTGAGCAAGTCGATACGCCGCCAGCTACGACCGTGCGCTGCACGCTAGGCCGAGGCCGGGTACTGGTACTGGTTGAGTATCCGCTTGACAGCGCTCAGGCAGAGATAGCCGCTGAGCAAACGCTCGATTGGCTAGAGCCGTACTTGCGGCACTATTTTGACACGACCGGGCTACCCGAAGAAACTGCTGATCTGGCTGCTGCTGGCGAAGCGGTTTCTGTGCGGCTATATCTGAAGCACTCTAGCGAAGCTAAGCCTTTTACGATGAGGTCGTTTGTCTGGAAGGTGGCCGATGGCTTTGACGACATTTTCAGCGAGTCTCAGGTGAGCCCGACGGTAGAGACGCGGGTGGTAAGCGATCGCCCCTACACTGACTGGATGGGTCGCGAGATAGTTTTCCATGCGGCTTCAGAGCCTATTGCTAGAGACCTGCTGCCTGATGCAGATGAAGATGAGCTGATCCTTGCAGAGCTAGAGGAAGAATATCTCCATCTTGATCTAGAGGCAGAGACGGAGCTGGATTTAGATCCCACGTTAGGGGCTGACTGGGAAGCAACGATTGTGCCTGATGAGCTGCCGGTAGAGATAGATCCTGATTGGGAAACAAATCTCGATTTACATAAAGCGTATGCGCCGCCAGATCTATCTGATCTGGATCTGACACCGGTAGATCTGCCGGAAGAACCAGCGGCTGAGCCCTCAGAAGCCGATTTCTTTAGCTTTGACACCACTGAGAATGACGCTGATAGCGCAGTAGCGCAGTCGGATAAGAGTCTGGCGGAAGATTTAGAAGAGGCACTAGAAAAAGCCTCAAAGCATGATTTTTCGGTCTATGAAGCTGCCGATGGGGACAGCCCTGAAGCCACATCACCGGCAGACTTGTTCGATCTAGAGCAGGTGTTGTCAGACCAGGCAAATCTGTGGGATGGCGATAGTGCGGTTGTAGTAGAGGAAGGGGCCGCGCTTGGGCAGCTAGAGGAGGCAGAGGCGCAGGAGAGCGGCGGCGCAGGAGAGATAGGGGATGCTGATCTGACCGGGAGCGATTTTGTAGATTCTAAATTGGCAGCGGCTGAGGCAGATGATTCGTTAGTGAGTGCTCAGTCTGGGTATGTTCAGCCGGAGAGCACCCAGGCTGAGAATACTATGGACGCAGAGACAGATTATCTGGCAGCGCTGGAGTCGGCAGATTTTGAGCTGGAAGATTTTGAGTCAGCGGAGTCGGCAGAGAGGACGGATGATGACGCCGACCAGTATGAGCCTGAGGAGTATGAGCCTGAGGATGCGGCTTACTTCTTAGGGCATGGCGGCGATGGCGTTGAGTCGTTTGAATCAGTCGCTTCGGTAGATGAAGGGGAAGTACAGCGGCAGGGCGAACAGTGGCAGCAGTCTCGGGGCAATGCTCGGATCTTGGTCGGGGCACTGGGATTTGTAGTGGTGGGCGCGCTGGGGTTTGTGCTGACCCGGCCCTGTGTGTTTGGGCAGTGCGATCGCATTCAGGTGGCTCAAGCTCAGGGAGACGAAGCGATTGAGGATCTGCGTCTGAACGATTCTCTAGCAGGCGTCGATCAGTCCAGGGCTGAGCTTCAGCGCGCTATTCAACTGCTCAAGCCGATTCCGCCCTGGTCACGGTATCACTCCCAGGCACAGCAGATTTTGCCAGCGTATCAGGATCAAATTGGCGCACTCGATCAGGTGAGTGTGGCTCAAGAAAAGGCATACCAGGCCGCTGTGAATTCTCAGAATCCGCCTCACCCGGTCTCGACCTGGAACCAGGTGGCCGCTGACTGGCGGACAGCAATCAGCGCGTTAGAGGCTGTCCCGCCTGACAGTCTGGTGCGCGACCTGGCTGAGCGTAAGCTGGTCGAGTACCGGGCTAATCTGTCTACGATTAAGCTGCGGATCGATGCTGAATCAAAGGCTGAAGAGAGCATGCGTCAGGCGCAGCAGGCCGCTAGTTTGGGCACTCAGCAGGCTGAGCAGGCCGAGTCTGCAGCAGATTGGGAGGCGGCGCTAGCTTCGTGGGAGTCGGCGGTAAACAGCCTGAGGCAGATTCCTCAGGGGACGCAAGCCTACAGCGAAGCTCAAACGCTTTTGACTGACTACCAGCAAGCCGTAGAAGCCGTGCGCGATCGCACCCAGCAAGCCCGCAGCAACAGCCGCAGCCTATCGCAGGCCAAACAGCTTGCCGCCGCCGCCCAGCAAGACGAAGCCGACGAGCAGTGGAGCAGCGCCGCACAAAACTGGACGGCAGCCGTAGTCCAGCTAAGAGCAGTTTCTCAGACTAATGAGCCTCAGGCCGAAGCTCAGGCCCTGCTCAGCCTCTACACCAGCGCCTTGAGCAAAGCCGAAAACAACCTGGCAGTGGCCCTGCGCTTTCAGCCCGTTGAGCCCCGATTTTTCATGGCCTGTGGCACAACTAATGGCCAAAAATGCACCTACTCTATGCAGGGCGGCAACGTGCGGCTAGACCTTTTTCAGGGGTATGACAGCGTGATCGATCAGACGATTACCCCGCCCGATCAGCGGGCCGATATTGCCCCGACCGCTCAGATTGTCAGTCAGGCCAATCAGCTGCTGAAAGAAGTTACCGTGCTGAGCACTCAGGCTCAAGTTCCGCTCAAGCTATACGACGCTAAGGGTGATTTTCTGGCGAGCTATCAGCCAGACTTAAACGGATTTGTTCGCTAGCGCTGGGGATCGATCAGCTGCATGGCCGGGGTGAAAAACTGCTGCATAATGCCGTAGGTGACGATGAGCGCGGCAATCAGCGTCGCTAGGGCCAGCATGAACATAATCAACATTTGAAAGAGGGCCGCAATCAGCGGATCGGCTCCTGCCAAAATTTGGCCGGTGATGGCACCCGGCAAGGTGACTAAGCCCACGACCATCATGGCGTTGACGGTCGGAATCAGCCCGGCTTTGATGGCGGCCCGGCGATAGGTGAGCGCCGCTTGAGCTGGCGTAGCACCCAAACTGAGATGGGTCTCAATTTCGACGCGATTGTTGCGTAAGGCATTGACCAGGCGCTCTCCGGCAATAGATGAAGCGGTCATGGCATTGCCCAAGACAATCCCCGTCAGCGGAATCAGATAGCGCGGGTCGTACCAGGGGTCGGGGCGAATCACCAGCACAACCACGTAGGTCATCGTCACTAGGCCGCTGGAGAAAATAGCCAGCCATACCCAGCGCAGCAGCCGGGGCAGGTCGCGATCAATCCGGCTGCGAGCGACGATGGCGGCAATGGTCGCCATGCCAACGAGCACGGCTAAGACGGCCAGCGGGCTACGGGTCGCAAAAATCACCGCTAAAAATAGCCCCACGCCCAGTAGCTGAACGATGGTGCGGCCCGTGGCGATCGCCAGCAGTCTCGACAGCCCTAGCCCCTGCCAGCTCGATAGGGCAATGGCGATCGCCATCATCCCCACGGCCCACAGCATTCCTACCAAGCTCGGTTCAATCATGGGTGTGTGATTCGTTCAGCTTAAACAGGTCAATATACCTGGGGACAGCTGGCAAGATTAAACATAAGGAGGAATCCAAATGGAATCTTGACAACTTAGTTTTCGTGATAGTGAAATTCTATCCCTCCCTGATGCGGGAGT
>JBBSNR010000051.1:0-12573 GCA_038260635.1 Phormidesmidales cyanobacterium | reverse complement strand
TCGCCCGATGGCACAGCGCTAACAGTCCAAAAGCTGCTGACCACTGGCTCTCTAGATGTGATTGAGAAAATTGCCACGCGGCCCTATTGCTATGGCTGCACTGCCGGTAGCGGCTCTAGCTGTGGTGGCTCGCTGCTCTAATGAGCTTTCATCCACGCCTATACTCAGTTAAGGAATGATCCAATGAACACCTTCATCCATCAGCCCTCTACTCATCTCTATAGAAACCCTCATCACTTGTCAGACCCCGCTCTGTCCAAGCGATCAGGCCGATTTTTTCGTCGTGTGCTGAAGCTTATGCTGTTTTCTTTGCTCGGTAGTGTGCTCTTAGCGGCAGGTCCGGCCCTGGCACAGGAGGGCGCTAGTCAGGCGACTGGCCCCTTTGCCATCTTCGGCCAAATTCAGCAGATGCTGGTGAATCTGGTCGCCTGGATTGACGGCCTCGGTCCAATCGGTTCGGTCGTGTTTATCCTGGCCTACATCGTGATTACGGTGGCCTTTTTACCAGCTTCGGTCGTCACGCTGGGGGCAGGCTTTGTCTTTGGCATCGTGAAAGGCTCTATTTTGGTTTTCATTGGGGCGATGCTGGGCGCGACAGCAGCTTTTTTGATTGGGCGGTTTGTCGCTCGCGATTGGATTGCTCAAAAGGTGGCGGGCAATCGGTTTTTTAGTGCGCTAGACGGGGCGATCGCCGAAGAGGGCCTCAAGCTGATTTTTCTGATTCGCCTCTCGCCTGCCTTTCCGTTCAACCTGTTGAACTACGCCCTCGGCCTTACGAAAGTCACCCTAAAAGACTATGTGCTGGGTACGACTGGCATCATCCCAGGCACCATTATGTACGTTTACCTGGGCTCTCTGATCGGCGATATCGCCATGCTCGGCACGGGTGAAGCGCCCTCTAGTCCGGTGGTTGACTGGATTATCAAAATTCTCATCTTTGTGACGGTGGTCGCTATCACGCTGTATATCACCAAGATTGCGCGTAAAGCGCTTAAAGAGGCGGTGCCCGAATCAGAGGCACCAGCGGATGCGGCCTCCTAATCCCTGGCTAACGCACCGTTCCCTCTGGTCGCTTACCGATGAGATTTAATAAAAAGTTCTGGGGCTGCTTCCTCGCCGCCGCCCTTGTTGCTGTTGCCATCAATACAGTTGGCTGGCGGTCTTTAGCTTTCATTTTTGACCGCGATGCGCTGATTCAGTTTTTTTCTGAAGCGGGCGATCGCACCACATCGGTGCGCAGCGTCGGACTATTTCTCTTAGCCCATGTTGCGGCCAATACTATAGGCATTCCGGGGACGTTGCTGGTGATAGTGGGGGGCGCGGTCTATGGCCTGTGGTGGGGTGCGGTATGGTCGGTAATTGGGGCTACGCTAGGCGCTGTCGCCGCCTTTTGGCTGGCTCGCTACCTACTTTACGACTGGTTTAAGCGGCGGTTTCACCATCGACCCCTGCTCAAAAAGCTCAATAGCGCCATCTGCAACAAATCTCTAGGCTGCGTGCTAATTGTTCGGTTCTCGCCTATCTCACCGTTTAACGTGGTGAATTTTGCCTTTGGGCTAACGCCAGTTCCGGTTGCAGACTACGCCGCTGGCACCCTGATCGGCATTATCCCTGGGACCCTGGCCTATACTTGGCTGGGTGTCACTGGCGCAGAGGCGCTGAGCGGCGGCAAGCTCCTGCCGCTAATCTGCTGTCTGCTGCTGCTCATGCTGCTGTCTGCTATACCGCTGATAGTGCAGCGCTCTCAGGTATAGCTGCTCACACAGCGCCATACCAGAATGCCACATCACCCCTGTTGATCTCGTAACTTAGTAAAGTGTGCTGAATTTGAAGCAGTGTGCTTGATTTTAGCTGAGAGGCTTTAGATAAAAGACTGGAACTAAAGCGGGCGTGGTTAAGAGATCATCTAGGCTAGGCAATGGTGAATAGCAGATCAAAGAACAGCGAATCAGAGCATCCCTACAGACGAAGCAGCAGCGATCCCAAGCGGATTTTTCGGTTGGTTTTGGGGGCGGTGCTGACTTTTACAGTGGCGATCGCCCTACCCTTTGTGATCCCGGCTGCGCTGTTTCCGGGCAGCATGTTTGCCAGTGACAGATCAGCACCTGTGGTGATTGACGGCCACGCCGTCTTTCGGGTGACCGATACGGTTGCCACCGCTAGCGCCGCCGACCGGGCCAAAACCATCAGCCGCAGTTTGCAGCCGTTTGCCCGGCAGGAGCTAATACCAGAAATTAGAGTAGATGCGCCCTCCGAGGAGGAGGGCCTAGCAACCGTCTGGCTCGGCTCGCCGTCGCTAGAAGATCCTCAGATGGAGTTTAACTTTACAGTCACTCCAAAGGACACCACCAGCAACCTCACGTCGGCGAGCCAGGCAAAAGAGTGGGCTGCCCAACTCGAAGAGACTTTTACCAAAGCCAAGCTACAGCGCCAGCCCGAATATATTCAGCAGCATCTGTGGCAGGTACCTGTCGTGCCACTGGTGGCCGCATTAGCCCATTTGCTAACGGGCGTGCTCTGGCGTAAATATCTGTACCAGCTTCTGCAAGCAGCGGCGATGGAGGACGAATCGGAGGCCGGTCAGTTCACCGTGCTCAACCTGTTTCTCAATGCGACTTTGCTGCTGCTGCGGCTGGGTATTTGGATAGCAGCGCTGCTCTATGCCACCAATCTTTTTCCCAATACCCGTCAGATCAGCCACCGCATTATCTCTAAGCTGACCGAGTCTTTTACAGCTCAGACCATTCCGCTCGGCAACAACTCCATCTCAATGCTGGATATTTTTCGGCTGCTGGTGCTGGTGCTGCTGGTCACTGTCGTCGCCCAAATTATTTCCAATACGCTCAAACGCCGGGTATTGCAGGAGACTGGCATCAACCGGGGCGTGCAAGAGGCGATCGCCATCCTGCTGCGCTACAGCCTAATTTTTATAGGCTGCATCATTGTCTTGCAAGCGTCAGGCATCAACCTCAGCTCACTGACGCTGCTCGCCAGCGCCCTGGGTGTAGGAGCCGGTCTGGGCCTGCAAAATATCGTCAAAGACATTGGCAGCGGCTTGGTCCTGGTTTTTGAGCGGCCTGTTCAAGTCGGCGAATTTATTCAGGTCGGCGAGCAGACCGGCACCGTCGAGCGAATTGGAGCCCGCTCTTCTGAAATTCGCACCCTTGACCAGGTCTCCATTATCGTGCCAAATTCTCACCTGTTAGAAAACGAAGTAGTGAACTGGAGCCACCGCAACCCCATTTCTCGCATTCGGATTCCGGTCGGCGTAGCCTATAAGTCCCACCCAGAGCAGGTGCGCAACTTACTTCTGAGCGTAGGTCGCCAGCATCCGGACGTGCTGGTTACCCCCCCGCCTCAGGTGCTCTTTCAAAACTTTGGCGATAGCGCTCTCCAGTTTGAGCTGCTGGTGTGGGTTTCTCAGCCCAGCCGTCAGTTTATTATCAAGAGCGATCTGCACTTTATGCTCGCCGAAGCCCTACGCCAGCACGATATCGAGATTCCCTTTCCCCAGCGCCAGCTGCACGTTGTTTGGAGCGATTTACCGGCTCAGCAACCCCATTCCAAAAACAACGGTGGGTAAGCCCAATAGCCGGCAGACCGCTGATCTACTCAGGTACTTGTTTAGCGCACGTCGTCAACACCTCGACATCAAAACACTGGGACTGGTGCCCCTTGCCAAGGGGCACCGGAATGCAAGACTACTTACGCTAAACATGTATCTGCTCAGCGCTCTAGTAACAACATTCTCCAGAATGCAGCTATGGCGTCTGTCTTCGCCGCTGCTAAACGCGCCGCTGCTCGGTCTTTGTTTTGCTATTGACAGCTTCGGAAGATCTGCAAATCCACCATCCAAAAACTTATCCGCAGACTTTCGATAGAGAGGGTCTCAGCCTTCGTTTAGCCTCTTTTTAGTCGCTTTTCCTGCTTTACACTGCGAGCTGTCTTAAAAAATATTTATATTTTGTGAAGAGCGAAAAACAGCACAAACGGCTGTTTTATGCAGCTCAGTGCTTTCCAATGTAGTTTGACACAAATAACATTATCTTAAGATTCAGACTTAAAGACATCTGACAAAAACTTCGGATAGTCGGTAGAAAAGTCCGCAGCTCACCCGTTTGCCACTACAAAACAAGCGGGTTCTTAGTGCGATTTGGCGGCGATTTCTCCTTAATTCTTCTCTGAGCAGCGTGCTAATTGATACGAATTACTCGATCCGTAAGGATTGATTTCCCGCAATTTGCAGTGTAATAATCATTTCTCAGAAGGATTTAAGTATATCCATTTAGAAGTATTCATCAGAAAAATGGGTAAGTCAGTAATTTTCCGTATGAATTTATCAGATCTTCATAAACTTTGCCAGGTTTTAAGCTGATTCTGCTGCCGAAGCGGTTGTCTGGCAATGACCTGTCTAGTAAACGGGCGTCTACTGAAGTGCCTGTTGGTATGAGAGATACGAGTAGATTGCCTGTTCGGGCTGCTGCGGCCCAGCCCGCTCAAAATCTAACGGGCTGAGTGAAAGCTGATGAGCGCTCTCCAGCTGATTGAGTTAATTGATTGGTTTTTAGAATGGTTACGAAAATGACGCTTGGCCGCAGGGACTTTAGCAGGCAACTGATCAGTGGGCAATTGAGGCGATCGCTCAAGTTTTGCCGTTTCGTAGCGCTAGGCATTGTATTGAGCCTGGCGATCAACGGCTTAGTGTTGCCAGCGGCGCTAGCGCAAGCGACCATTCCCAATCAGGCTAACGTTCAATACGATGCGCCTAGCAACGGTCAGCCCAACCAGCCGATAACCGGTCGGGTCGATACGCCTTCTAATACAGTGCGCTATCCGGTGAGCACCGTGCTGGGCACCTCTACACTCGGTCTCAGCCTGGTGAAATCAGCGGATAAGTCGGCGGCTGAGCCAGGAGACGTGGTGCTTTACCAGCTGCTGCTGCGCAATCAGGGCACGCAGACCGCCGATAATTTGCAGATTAGTGACACCCTACCGCTGGGCGTCCAGTTCGTCGAAGGGTCAGCGACTAGCGATCCGACGCCGCCAACTGCGGTGACGCTCAGTGGCCGCAATCTGACGCTCGCCTTGCCGCCCCTGCCGCCCGGCGGTGCGCTAAACATAGCCTACGCTGCTGTCCTCAGCCCCGACGCAATTCGAGGCAATGGTCGCAACGTTGCGGTCGCCTCAGCAATCGGGTTTGAAAATGTGGAAGCGGCCTTTCAGCTGACCATTCGCCAGGGCATTTTGTCGGACTGCGGCACCATTATTGGCCGCGTATTCGTAGATAAAAACTTTGATGGCGAACAGCAGCGCGGTGAACCTGGCGTTCCCAACGCGGTGATTTATATGGAGAGCGGTAATCGCATCATCACCGACCCAGACGGTCTCTTTTCTGTGGCCAATGCGCTGTCGGGCAACCGAGTCGGCGCGCTAGACCTGACCAGTTTGCCTGGCTATACCCTAGCGCCCAACCTCTTTCGGGTAGAAGACAACAGCCAGTCTCGTCTGGTGCGGCTAGAGCCTGGCGGCCTCGCTCGGATGAACTTTGCAGTGACCCCCACATTCGGTGAAGGAGAAGGTTGATCATGCGCCCATTCACAGGTTTGAATTTCGGCCTTTTAACATCTGCTGCGGGGGCACTGCTACTTCTCCAATCTCCGGCTCAGGCTCAATCTGCCAAGCCGTCTCCTGCTGTCAGCAAGTCTATTGCTCGGCTGCCTACTGTGAGCGGTGCAGGTTCGCTAGCTCACGATTTTCAGTCAGCTGACGACCAGACTGCGCAGCTGAGGCCGCCCGCGCCTACCCTGGCCCAAACTACAGTGGCTCAAACTACCGATGCGCTGGTCGAAACTGAACCGGTGATCACACCGCCCGTCCCTATCAACTCTCAGATGATCAATGAGCGGGTGCAGGGTGAGGTAGAAGGCGAAATCGATGACGTGATTATTCGCCAAGTGCCGGGTCCAGCGCTGATTGAGCAGACCTATCAGCTTCAGGTTGCACCGACCGCAGATGTGCAGATTCGCGCTGATCGTCGCTCTACTGTCAAGCTAGGGGGCAGCATCACCGATGAGAGTGGTGAAATTTTAGCGGGCGATGTGGTGGTTACGCTGACTGCCAGCGCTGGAGAATTTATCGGGGCTGATTACGATATTGACCGGGCGGGCTTTCAGGTGCTGGCGCGGCGGGGCGAATTTGAAGCGGAGCTGCGCTCTAGCTTAGATGCTCAGCGCGTGGTGATTCGCGCTAGCGCGGCTCGAAACGATTTGCTGGCTCAGACGCCGCTGGCACTAGAAGACAACCTGGTCAATCGGGCCGGGGAGATTGAAGCCTATACGGAAGTGAGCTTTATTACACCGCTGCGGCCCTCGCTGGTGACTGGGGTAGTCGATCTGCGCTTTGGGTCTGCTTCTACCAACTTTTGGGGCAGCTTTAGCGACTTTCTCGCGCCGGATAAAATCGACAAAACTGAGCTAGAGGGGCGGGTAGCGGTCTTTGGGACGGGGGCGATTGGCGACTGGCTGTTTACGGGGGCCTATAACAGCGATCGCAATCTCAATGAGCGCTGCGACCAAACCCGGCTTTACCGAGACGTGCAGGCCTGCGAGCAAACCTATCCGGTCTATGGCGACAGCTCGACGAATGACTATCTCACCCCCTCAATTGACAGTCTCTATCTACGCTTTCAGCAGGATGCCTCCGTTATCGAAGCTGAACCTGACTTCTTCATGTGGGGCGACTACAGCACTAATGAGTTCTCCCGGCCTTCGCAGCTGTTTACCGCGACCAGTCGTCAGCTGCACGGCTTTATGGGCAACTACACCCTGCTAGGCGGCGAAAACAGCGGCCTACAGCTGACGGCGATGTATGCCAACAATATTCGCCCGTTTAAGCGCGATACGATTGTTCCGGATGGCACCAGCGGCTTTTACTTTCTCTCAGAGCCGCTGATACTGGCGGGCAGTGAGGAAATTTTTATTGAGGTAGAAGAGCTTAACCGCCCCGGCACAGTGATTGAGCGGGTGGCGATGACGCGGGGGGCAGACTACCGAATTGACTATGATCGCGGGGCGATTTTATTTACGCAGCCGGTGAGCGCTGTCGATGCCAATCCGTTTGGCCCGCCCCTAGTGCGGCGGATTGTTGCCTCTTACCAGATAGACGGGCAAGAGACGGGCGGTGAGCTGTTTGGGGCTCGCGCTCAGTACAACTTTTCTTATGATCTGGAGAACCCCAGCTGGATTGGCGCGTCGGTGGTAACCGAAGATAACGCCGTCAGTGACTTTACGCTCTATGGCGTCGATGCGCTGATTTCGCTGGGCGATCGCGCTCAGGTGATTGGCGAATTTGCCCAGTCTTCGCTGAGTGGCACCGTTAACGATGGCGACGGCACTGCCTACCGCATTGAAGCGAATGGCGAGATTGCCAACAACTTTTTTGGCCGGGCCTATTTGCGTGGGGCTGACAGCGGCTTTAACAATACAGCGACGACCAGCTTCCGGCCAGGGCAAACCCGCTGGGGGGCTGAGCTATCGGCCCTGGTCGGCGAAGACACCCAGTTTGAAGTGCAGTACGACCGGGAAGAAAATCGCGGCACCGCCCCGGCTATTCGCAGCGGGTTTGATGCGCTGCGATCGCCTGGATTTTTCCCGCTGCCAGGAGCCAGCGTCGATAATTCACTGACCACTGTGCGGGCCGGGGTACAGCAGCAGCTCGGCGAAGCAACGGTGGATCTGTCTTATGTGTATCGTGATCGCAATGACCGCATCGGCAGTCTCGACTTCAGCAGCAGCCAGCTTGTCTCTGGGCTAACCCTCCCGCTGGCCGACAACCTCTCTTTCCGCGCCCAAAACGAATTTACCCTCGGCGGCGGCAATGACCCGATTTATCCGGGCCGCACCGTTTTAGGGCTCGACTATCAGCCGCTGCCGGAAGTCACCGTGCGGCTAGCGCAGCAGTTCTTTCAAGACAGCGATGTCGCCCCGGATTCGATTACCTCGCTCGATACCCTGCTCGACTACGACCTCTCTGACAATACTCAGCTCACCGGGCGCTACTCCATTTTGGGCGGTGTCAGTGGCGTCACCGGACAGGGCGCAGTCGGCCTCAACCACCGCTGGAATATTGCGCCGGGTCTCAATCTGGATTTGGGCTATGAGCGGATCATGGGTGAAGGCCTGGGCGTGATTGGCACGGGTGAGCGCTTTGCGCAGCCTTTTGCGGTGGGGCAGTCGGCAGCCGCGCTGGGGCTAGCGCCGGGCAGCACTTATTCGGTCGGGGTGGAGTATTTAGACAATCGGGATTTTCAGGCCAGCGCTCGGGCTGAGTTTCGCGATAGCAGCATCGGTGGCGACAATACGGTGCTGACCGCGTCAATGGCCGGGCGAGTGTCTCCGGCGCTGACTGCGCTGGGGCGATTTGAGTATGCGGACTATGCCAACCAGGTGCTGACCGGTCGCTTTGGCAATACCAGCAGCTTCAAGCTAGGCATGGCTTACCGCGATCCGGCCAGCGATCGCTTCAACGGACTGCTGAGCTATGAATACGCTACCAACCCGGCAATTACGATCAATTCTCCAGGTAACAACGACATCAGCGAACACACGCTAGCCGCCGAAGGCATCTACGCCCCCAACTACCGCTGGGAGTTTTACGGTAAATACGGCCTGCGCTATACCAACGCTGATTTAGCCTCGCAGGGGCTCAGCGGCATATCCAATACGATTCACTTGGCGCAGCTGCGCACCGCCTATCGGTTTGCCTATCGCTGGGATATTGTCGGCGAAGTTCGCTACGTTAGCCAGCCTTCAGTCAGCTACAACGAAACTGCGCTGGCCCTGGAAACCGGCTACTACGCGACGCCCGATCTGCGGTTGGGCGTGGGCTACAGCTTTGGCCAGGCGAATGATCGCAGCTTTCAAGGGGGAGGCGATCGCGACGATGGCGGCTTCTACTTAGCGGCCACCTTTAAGGTCAACGAACTGTTCAATGGCTTTGGTCTGCAAGAGGTAGCCCCGCCCCAGCAAACCGAGTCTGCGGTTGAAGAAGCCAGCGCCCCTAGTGATGAGAGCGTCTCTAGCGCGCCAGCCGACGAGCTGATAGCGCTATTAAATGGCCCGAGCCCGCCGATTAGCCCGTATCTGACGACGACGCTATTGCCTACCAAGTGGAGTAAAGCACAGCTAAAAGGTGACTTGCTATCCAGCAGATTGCCGCTGAGCGCCCCGGACATGATCAACTACGGAGGTGAGCAGTAAATAGATGAATAGCCATACCGACCATCCTAGCTACTCACCCAACCAGCCCAATGCCGTTAGATGCTTCGTTGCGAAGCGATCGCTGCCGCTGACTGCCTTTTTGCTCAGCGTCGCATCGCTGTCTGCCAGCGCGCAGCCAGTAGTGCCTATTCCAGTCCCCGGTCCCGCTGCTGTAAGCGTGCCTACGCCGCCACCGCTAGTCAATATCACAGTTACTAGCGACCTCGACGGCCCAAATCTCCCCGATCAGGCGCTGACCCTACGTGAAGCTATCGAGATTGCCAACGGCACTTTGCCTCTAACGTCTCTCAGTGCGGCTGAGGCTGCCTTGGTGACACCAGCCGCCAGCCCTCGAATCGGGTTTTTACTGGCAGGCGATACCCGGATTGAGCTAGTCGAACTGCTGCCGCCGATCCTCGCGCCGGGGCTAACCATTGATGGCACTACGCAGCCGGGCTATGGCGCTGAATCGAGCGAGCCCGCGATTGTGCCAGTACCCACGCCAGCGATTTCGATTACCCCACTGGGGGGCGCAGAGGTCTTTCGCGGGCTGACGATTGCCGCCGATCAGGTGAGCGTTCGGGGGCTCAGTCTCTATGGTTTTTCATCTGAGCACGCTGCTACCGAAACCACGCCGCCAGCCGATATTTTTATCACCCATGCCGTACCGCCGCCGGGCACTAATGCCGGGGCAGCCAGGGGGCCAGACTCCCCTTCGGATAGCGAGCTGCGCCTGACTCCCGAAGAATACGACCAGGCTCCGCAGGGCGTGGTGATTGAAGATAACTGGCTAGGGGTTTCACCGGCAGGCGGCATTCCTGTGCCAGCGGAGATGTCTGCTTTTGGTGTCTCGGTTTTTAACGCGACCGATGCGGTGGTGCGACGCAACCGGATTGAGTATCACGAGGGCAGCGGTATTATCACGGGGGCGCTGGCTCAAGGGCTGATTGTCACAGAAAACACCATCATCGGTAACGGGCTTAAGGGCATACCCGATGGCATTCGCTTAGATGGTGATATCGATGGCTCAGAGATTTTTGGCAACCTGATGTGCGCCAACGACGGCAGCGGGCTCTACATGTTTAAGCCCCAGGGCTCGGCGCTGATCTACAGCAACGACATTCGGTTTAATGGTCGGCGGCTGCGGCGACCTGGCGTCTACCTGATGGGCAGCGGCCACTCGGTGACTGACAATTCTATTGCCTTTCAGCCGGGGCCGGGAGTGGCGATCGCCGCCTACCCCCAAAGCGATCAAAACACCATTCGCAACAACACCTTTAGAGCCTTAGACGGCCTCAGCGTCGATCTGACCTACCACCACGAGACCCGCGTTTCTGACTACCAGTTCAGCGATGGCCCCAACCCGCCGCGCAACTCCGGTCAGCGCCGCCGCGATTCAGCGAATTCGGCGATCAATGCGCCCGAGTTCGACGCCTACGTTTTTCCGATGGATGGCGAAGCGACGACGCTGACCGGCAGGGCCGATCCGGGTTCAGAAGTCGATATTTACCGGGTGAACACTAAAGAGCGGATCTACGGCGAATTGGCGGAGCCGCTCACAACCGTACAGGTGAGTGACGACGGCGTCTTTAGCGTCAGTGTGAATGAGCCCGAAGGGACGCAGCTGAGTGCGATCGCCACCGACCCGCGCTACGGCACATCAGAGCCTTCGCCGGTTGCTGCTGTTGGCATTGAACCGCCTGTGAGCCCGCCCCAGCCCTATCAGCCCGTCTGCCAGGAGCCAGCGCCCGCCCCGGAAATCAGCACGTCTACCACCGAGCAAATCACGCTGCGAGTTCCCCGCAACGTTCACTTTGCGCTAGATCGCTCCTTCATCAGCGCGGCCAGCGCCGACATCCTCGACCAGATCGCCGCCGCTCTCCTCAAATACCCCTCTTTGACTACCGAGCTACAGGGCTACACCGATCCTCGCGCTAGCAACGCTTACAACGAGGCCCTCAGCGAGCGCCGCGCCCTGGCGGCTAGAGACTACCTACTGCAAAAGGGCGTTGCCCCCGAGCGGATGCGCATTCGGGCCTTTGGTGAAACCCAGCTGATTTCAACCGGGCCAGATGTGGTGGACTATGCGCGCGATCGCCGCGTTGAGTTTCTCTTCTTTGACAGCCGGGGCCTCGACATCCTCTTCGAAGACCAAGAATCCGACCTGCAAATCGAATAGGCCAGCTCTATCTACCTGACTCCGTCAATCAACCCGTCTGATCTCCCTTAACAGACCTGCTTTTGAGACCCTCATGCACCAGCCAACCCGACGCCTCTATCCCTCACCTACTACGCCCCGGTTCATGGCCCGGCCACGCCGCCTGGTCGCCAGTACCCTGGCATCAATTGCTTTGCTGGGCTATCAGGGGCCTGTCCGGTCACAAACCCCGGTCAGACAAGCCTGCTACGGGATCGCCGACAATGGTGGCCCAGGTGACGTGACCGGCGGCCAGTTTACCCCCGACACCCTAACTCGCATCGATTTCAGCACTGGCCTGGTCGAAAATCTGGGAACCATCACCGGTCCCAACGGTCCTATTTCCATCATTGAGGCAATGACCTCCCGCCCTGCCTTCGACGAGCTGATTGTGCTCAACGAAAACGAAGTAGGTCGGGTCTCACCAGCCGATGGTAGCTTTACCTCTTTAGGCACCCTTGGCCCGTTTGAAGACTTCGACAGCGTTGTCATTGACGATACCTCTCCCAATCAAACCCGCCTGCTGGCTGTTTCTAAAGATAGAAATGCTGCCCGAAACAATGTCCTAGTAGAAGCTACGCTGCAAATTGATGGCAACGGTCGCAGTATCGGCGTTAGCCCCCCAGCCCAAATTGTTCAGCTGCCCAATAGCGCTTTCCCACTAGGAACAAACAGTATTGACGGTATTGCCTTAGGGCCTGATGGCACCCTTTACGGGTCTGCCAATGACGGGCCAACTAGCCCTCAGGTGCTAGTCATCATTGACCAGAGCACCGGTGCCCTCACGCCTTTAGGCATGTTCCAAATCGGCAATACCCTCATTGATGATGTCGAAGATCTGAGCTTTGACCTATTTGGCAATCTATTTGCGACCTCCGGCAGCAACTTTAGCCAGCTTGCAGATACCGGCTTTATCATCAGTTTGGGCAATGACGGGCCACCAGGCCAAGCCACGACTTCTCTCTCTCTCGCTAGCGCTGGCAGTGACTTTGAAGCCTCCGCCTGCCTGCCCTTTAACCCGGTAGCCGGTAATATCCTGGTGGTCAAGCGGATTACAGCCGTCATCAGCAATGGGGTTGAAACCCGTTTCGATAGCTTTGTCGATCAGGCCGGTGAAAC
>JBBSNR010000050.1:0-12580 GCA_038260635.1 Phormidesmidales cyanobacterium | reverse complement strand
TTGTAGGTCGTTGCTTCAATCAGCAGCGGCACCCGGTCTACCATCTCTAGGCCATAGCCTTTTAGCCCGGCTATCTTCCGAGGATTGTTAGTAATCAGCCGAAACTGACTCACGCCCAAATCCATCAAAATCTGAGCGCCCATCCCATAGTTACGCTGGTCTACAGGCAAACCGAGCCGCTCGTTGGCCTCGACCGTATCGAGCCCCATATCTTGCAAGGAGTAGGCCTTGAGCTTGTTGACTAGGCCAATGCCTCGCCCTTCCTGACGCAGGTAGACTACTACGCCTCTGCCCGCGTTTTCAATCATTTTTAGCGTGGCCTGTAGCTGCATTCGGCAGTCGCATCGCATCGATCCTAGAGCGTCTCCGGTCAGACACTCCGAGTGCATCCGCACCATAATCGGCTCCTCTTTAAACGTGGCCGGATCGCCTTTTACCAGCGCCACATGCTCTGAGCTATCTAGCTGATTGCGGTAGGCATATATCTGAAAATCGCCAAACTTGGTCGGCATTGCCGCCACCGCCTCGCGCTTGACGAACCGCTCATGCCGCAGGCGATAGCTGATTAGATCGGCAATGCTGATCAGCTTCAGACCGTGATGCTCAGCGTAGTGCACCAGATCTGGCAGACGGGCCATAGATCCGTCAGGGTTAGAGATTTCGCAGATTACCCCGGCGGGATACAGTCCGGCTAGCCGCGCTAAATCGACGCCTGCTTCGGTATGTCCGGCCCGTTTGAGCACGCCGCCTTCTTTGGCCCGTAGCGGAAAAATGTGACCGGGGCGGCGCAGGTCTTGAGGGGTGGCCTTGGCATTGATGGCAACTTGAATAGTCCGCGCCCGATCTTCTGCTGAGATGCCGGTGGTCACACCCCAGGTCAGGGCCGCGTCGATGCTGACGGTAAAGGCAGTTTGCTCATTCTCGTCTTCAAATGGGCTGTTGGTCACCATCAGCGGCAGGTCGAGCTGGTCGAGGCGATCGCCCGTCATCGCCAGGCAAATCAGCCCCCGCGCTTCCACGGCCATGAAATTAATCAGGTCTGGGGTGGCAAACTGCGCAGCGCAGATCACGTCGCCCTCGTTCTCGCGATTTTCATCATCGACAACGACTATCGCCCGGCCTGCTGCGAGATCTGCTAGGGCCGCTTCAATGGGGTCAAACTCAAACGCCTCGCCAGCGCTGATTTCGCTGGAGCGCTCTGCGTTTGGATTATTTTTATGGGGAGTCAGGTCACGAGCATCAAAAGCGGCGTCAACCACAGGTATTCCTTATGCAATCGAAGAAGATCTATACCTCTCGATTGTATCGGCCTGGATCAAAATCGATAACCTGTGAACCGTGAACCGTGAAGCTGCTGTGAGGAAGTAATCGGAAACTACAGCGAGCCGCCGTAAGCGATCTGCGGTGTCCTATTTCTACGGAGTCCCTGAGGGCGGCGTCCAGATCACCTGCTTTTGGTTGGGATAGGTCAATCCGCTTTGCTCTTGCATGATGCGCGCTGCCTGTGCCGGGTCAAAGTTGCGGTCAAACTGCGATCGCAGCTCAGCATTTTTTCTTTCCGCTACCTGCACCGACTCTTGCAGGCTACTGAGGCGCTGCTGCTGGGCCTGATAGTAAGGCACCAGCTTGGCAATCGTCGTCGTCGCTACAATTGCCAGCAGCAAGTTGACCGTCAGCTTTACAGACGACTCAAAGGCGATCGCCCGGCGTGCACCCGCATGGAGCATTCGCTTGGGCTGGTAGGCAGTCGGCAATGACGGCGTTGACAGAGGCGGGGCCGGGCGCTTAGCAGCGTTCATAGATAGAGATCACCAAATAGCGAAATGATCGTAATTAATGACCGGGCAGACGGCATCCGAGAAACTACGGCCTACCTGATACTCGCATACATTATGGATGTATTTCTGAAACTTGCAAGCCCTTCAGACTATCTTTTAATTCCATTTTTGCGATGTCACTAATGACTGACGTGCCTCTACGCCTGCGGATAGCAAAACTCCCAACCGAATAGACCCGGCTGAGGTCTTCGGTTGGGAGCCTTCACGCGAGCGCGGGGGTGGCCTTAGGCTTTGTTGGGCCTTAACCTAATAGAGCTACTTATAGAGCTCAGTGGCTAAGCGCAGCGCCAAGAAGCCAGGAATTAGAGCAAAGCCGAGTGCAACAAAGACTTGGGTATCTGATAAAGCCATGGTGATCACTATCCTTCCTAAAATTATGTAATACAGGTAAATTGTTTCCTAAAGTGACCGCGATGTTACCGGTTTAGTCACTAACTGTTACACATTGTCACCGATGGGGACCGTCCCTAAAAGCCTCCCACTCTCCATTCCGCCAGGATTTAGAGGGCTCACTGAGTACATATCAGCTGTTGTGTAGACAACAGCTACCGCCGCCACTACTAAGCTATAAGCAGAGTATGTTATCGCATCGCTACCTTTGAATTAGGCTTTCTAATATGACTTTTCGCCTGGTCTATGGCTCATGATGTACGAAAAGCCAGTCATAGTAAACCAGTCATTATAAAAAATATGAAAAGCGCCTCCTCACCCGACAGTTCTCCTGAATATGGCTCTGCTGGGTACGGCAGTGAGCGCTTAGCGCCGGGTCGCCCCAGCTTAGATCGCAAGCTGATCCGCGTGCAGCGAGATGTTTTAAAGATGGGTGCACTAGTTGAGAATTCTTGCCTGCTGGCCCGAGAGGCGCTGTGCGATCGCGACTTAGAAGCCGCCAAAAAAATCCCCATCCAAGACAAGCAAATCGACCAGCTCTACCGCCAAATAGAAGTTGACTGCACGCACCTGCTGAACTTAGAAGCGCCAGTCACTCAAGACCTGCGCCTGGTGAGCGCTTTTATGCAGATGGTGCGCGATTTAGAGCGCATTGGCGACTATGCCAAAAGCATTGGCAATACCTCTATTAAGCTATTTCCGTACCCGGTGTACGAAAGCATGAATGAGGTTGAAACGATGCTAGATCGCTGTCGGTCAATGGTGGCGCTGTGTCTGCGATCGCTCTCCGAACTCGATCCCGAAGCAGGTCGCAGCATTAAGCGCAAAGACGACGTCGTCGATGACGATTACGAAAGGCTGTACAACCAGCTGGTGAATACGCCCTGGGTAAGCGGCGCATCGGTAGAGCCGATTGTCCTGATGGTGCTGGTTATTCGGTCGCTAGAGCGGATTGCAGACCACGCTACCAACGTCGGTAAGCGGGTGACTTATGTCGTTACCGGTGAGCGGTTCTAAGGCGGACATTTCAAGCGAATACCTCAGGACTGGTGCCAGCCGCAGATTCTAACCATAAATAGGTAGAATTAGAAACACCTTGAAAGAAAATATTTGACAGTCCTCTGCCTATGCGGAAACATAAGAGGGTTGTGAAATTCAGAACATGCAGTATCTGTAGATGTGAAAGCTGCTGCTCTGATGCTGCTATAAACGCTCTAGAAAGTCCGTCTTAGAAAGTTACTCTCAGAGGATGTTTGAAAAGTATAAAGTAGACCATTGATTCCAAATACACTAAACCAGGTTTGGCGGCTTTCGCTCATTTGATTTGAGCAAATAGAAGTTCATTGGGTAGCAAAAGCCACTTTTCAAACATCCTCTCAGGTGCATTTTAGCCCTACAGTCCGTAAGCTAGTCACCGGCCCTGATACCTTTCCGATCAAGTGCTTCCACTAAAGCGTGCCTGCATCTTAATTTCTGAATTGCCCGAAAGAGCGTTGCGTATAAGCTAATTTTTATCGTTCTCTCAAAGTCGGACAGCCGCTGTCTCAGATCCACTATTGGAGTCTAGCAGGGGTCATTCACACTCACACCGGGCAAAGCTTGCAGGTAATCGCTCGCAGTTCCCATAGAGCGGTCTTCCGACAGAGCGGTCATAATGCGATTCAAAACTGTCGGCTTAAAACTGTTTCTTGGCATGTTCGATCACATTTTCACTTCATCAATTAAGCCCCTTTCCTTCAAACCTTAAGGATTCAATCTAAGGATTCATCGCTACATGGAATTTTCGATCGCGTCACTTCTAGCCAATTTTTCAGACGATAAGTTGGTGACCATCAAGACTTTGGAAAAAAAGCTGAACTGTACAGCTGAAGACTGTGCCAAAGACCTGCAAATAGCCCTTGATGCGCTTGAGCGCATTGAGGTTTTGCAAAAGTCTAGAGGCAAATATCGCCGGGTCCAAGAAGAAGATGTGGTTGAAGGTAAGCTGCGCTGCTCTAGCAAAGGCTTTTGCTTTGCGATTCAAGACGAAGAAGGAGCCGATGATATCTATGTGCGAGAAAGCCAGCTGAATACGGCCTGGAATGGCGATCGCGTCCTGGTAAAAGTCACTAAAGACGGCAGCCGCCGCCGCAGCCCCGAAGGCGAAGTCAAGCTGATATTAGAGCGGGCCAACGCCTCGGTGCTCTCTAAAGTTAAAGCGGGTGAAGATAAAGCAGGTGAAGCCAACCACTTTAAAGCCGTTCCTCTGGATGATCGGCTACTGTTTGACGTCGATATCACCGAAAGTGAAGCAGACCTATCAGAGGCTATTGACCATCTGATCCACGTCGAAATCACCCGCTATCCGCTCGCCCAAAACCCGCCTCAGGGACGAGTCGCTCGCATTCTCGGCAGTGACGCTGAAGACGCTGCCGATATCGATATTGTCTACTGCAAGCACGATCTGCCGCGCAACTTCTCAGAGGAGGTATTTATCGCCGCTCGGGGCTTGCCCAATCGCGTGCGCAAGGCCGACATGAAAGGCCGATTGGACCTGCGTAGCCAGAACACTATTACCGTTGATGGGCCTGAAGCTAAGGGAATTGATGATGCCCTCAGCCTGGAAATCACTGACGCCGGGTATCGTCGCCTGTCGGTGCATATTGCCGACGTTGCTTTCTACGTACAGCCCAATCAGCCGATTGACCGCGAAGCCAGACGACGCGGTACCGCCGTCTATCTGGGCGATGAAGTGGTTCCCATGCTGCCGCCGCCTTTGCCCAATGCCCTCTGCGCGCTGCTGCCCGGCAAAGATCGGCTCGCCATTTCGGTACTGGTAACGCTAGACGACGATGGTCAGGTGCTCGAATACGAAATTCAGCCTAGCGTCATTCAAGTTGATCACCAGCTCGACTATGAGCAGGTTCAATCTATCTTGATGCGTGAAGACGATGAAGCTTTGGAAGAGCGCGGCATCTCCCTAGAAGGTCTAGAGCAGTTTGAACCGGCCTACGACATGATTGAGAGTCTGTTTCAGCTCTCTCAAGAAGTCAAGCAGCGGCGGCATGAGCGCGGCTCTTTTGAGCTGAGCCTGCCCGATCACGTTTTTCCGCCGGAGGCCGAGGAGCTAGCCGAATATCTTTCGCCCAAGTTTCAGTACGACGATGAAGGCGCTCTCGGGGCGATGGTAGTCTCTTCGCAGTTGCCGGCGCGCATCGTGGTTACTGAGTTTATGCTGCTGGCCAATCATTTGGTGGCCAAGCATATTCAGGCTCTAGACATACCTGGGCTGTATCGCATTCACCGCACCCCCGACCCTGCCGATGTGCAGGAGCTGATTAAGCTAGCCAACAATATGGATCTCAATCTTCAGCTAGAAGATGAGGCAGAGGTTCACTCTCAGGACTATCGTCACTTTACCGAGCAGTTTGCGACTTCTCAGGCAGAGAAGGTGCTCACCTATCTGCTGTTAGCCACCTTTAAGCCAGCTATCTACAGCGCTCAGCCGGGGCCGCATTTTGGACTGGCGATCGCCGATGCCTACACCCATTTCGCTTCGCCCGTGCGCCGCTACCCCGATTTGCTAGTGCACAGACTGCTGCACGCGATATTTGAGCACGGGCGTGATCGCCGCTCTACTCGCTCAAAAGACCGGGTCAATCTGCGCCACAGCTCCTGCCACGGTAATATCAACTGGAGCGTGCTGCCCCCCGCTGTGCAGCAGGAAGTAGAAGAGCAGCTATCGCGCGCGCCGATCAAAATGACTGAGCGAGAGCGGTTAGCCCAAGATGCCGAATCAGATCTAGAAGGGCTGAAAAAAGCGGCCTTTATGCAGGCGCACACGGGCGAAGTGTTTCACGGGCTGATTACGGGCGTGCAGTCCTACGGGTTCTTTGTAGAGCTAGAAGAGCTGCTGGTGGAGGGGCTGGTGCATGTCAGCTCGCTCAAAGATGACTGGTATGAGTACCGCTCACGGCAGCAAAAGCTGGTGGGTCGCAAAAACCGGCAGCAGTACCGGCTGGGCGATCGCGTCGAAGTGCAGGTGAAGAGCGTTGACTACTACCGTCAGCAAATTGACCTGGTAGCGGTCGGCGGCGGCAGCGAAGCCACCGATGACGACGACGGTGACGACGACTTCAGCCGCGAAGAGGAATGAAGAGGAATAAATTTAACCAGTGACTGTAGACAATCCCATCATTTTGGGCGTGAGCGGGGCTTCGGGGATGATCTACGCCGTGCGATCGCTCAAACATCTGCTGAGCGCGGGCTACACGGTTGACCTAGTCGCTTCTCGGGCCTCTCATCAGGTCTGGCTCAAAGAAGACGGCGTGCAAATGCCGACCAACCCGGAGCAGCAGGCAGACTTCTGGCGAGAGCAGGCGGGCGTAGAAGCAGCCGGTGAGCTGCGCTGTCATGCCTGGGGCAACGTGGGGGCCAGCATCGCGAGTGGCTCATTTAGAACGCTGGGCATGGTGATTATGCCTTGCAGCATGAGTACGGTGGGCAAGCTGGCGGCGGGGCTGAGTTCAGATCTGCTGGAGCGAGCTGCCGATGTGCAGATCAAAGAGGGGCGATCGCTGATTGTCGTGCCGAGAGAAACGCCGTTCAGCCTGATTCATCTGCGCAATCTGACGACTTTGGCTGAAGCGGGTGCCCGGATCGTTCCAGCGATTCCGGCCTGGTATCACCGCCCACAGTCGGTTGAAGACCTGGTTGACTTTGTGGTCGCTAGAGCGCTGGATCAGCTTGCGATAGACTGTGTACCATTACAACGCTGGGAAGGCAAATAAAAGGTACACCATTGGAGTGACGCAACCATGCCCCGACTGATTATTCTGCTGCTCATCTTGGCTGCGCTGGTCGTTTTAACCGTGCAAAACCTATCGACTTCGATGGCACTGGTGATTTTAAGTGGTAAAACGACTGCGCTTCCCTTTGGCCTGCTGCTGCTAGGCGCAATTTGTATAGGAGCCCTGGTTACCCTGGTTCTCTATACGCTGGTGGGCCTCTGGCGTCCGCCAGAGAGCAAGTATCGCCCCATGGGTAGAAGAGTCCCCTATCCGGACAGTCCTGGCAGCACAACGCTACCGACTTCTGGGCCCCCTTATCCCCAGGCAGATTCAAAAGCAGACCCTAGCTATAGCCGCTCTTCGGCCTTTGTCACCGAACCGGCTCCGGCTCAGACGGTGAGCTCGCCTCAAGATAAGCCACCTGGCGCTTCGGCTCCCAATAGTTTTATCAGCTCGCCGCCGCCAGATGCCCCCACGGTAAAAAAAAAGAGCGATCGCAACCCAACCCGCCGCCAGAGCGCAGATGACGACTGGGGCACACCGCGTACCGCCGAGCAGCGAAACAGCTGGGACGCCGAAGATGAAGGGTATGTAGCTGGCAGCGCGGCGACCTCTGCCAATCAAGCGTCCAATCAAGCATCCGGGCAAAAGCGCGGCATGTTCGATTTTATTCGAGGCGGCAGTGCCCGTGAGAGCCCCGACCGGTTAGCCGACGATATTGCCACCGGTTGGGACTCAGCTGCCGGGAGTTCTGCGGAGGGCTATGGCGATCGCCGTCCGAACTACGACGAAGAACTCGATCAGGGCTGGGAAAGCTTTGATCACTACGACAACTACGACAACCCGCCGCCAGGCTACACCAGAAGAGTCTATAGCGATGGCCTGTACGGAGCCGACGGCGACACCGCTGACCATTTTGAAGATTCACAGAGGGAGTCTGACTCAGAGCCTGATCAGATCGGACCGGATGGCGTTTACGAAGCGGACTACCGGGTAATTGCCCCCCCTACCCGATCACTAGATGACGATGAGGACCCGTACTACTCCGATTAAATTCCGGTGAGACGCTGTATCTGTCGTTCTTCGGCACGTTCTTTATAGCGTTGCCAGATTGGTAACCGATTGAACCATAGATCGATTGCTCGCTATCCTGTTATGTGTGCGCCTATAAAAACTGCGAAACACCCTGCAAATGACTGCGTCGTCGGCTGACCCTGTTCATCAACGCTATACTGCTGGCGACTGTACCCTCGATGTCACGCTGCAACTCTCGGCGCTGTCGCAGTGGTATCCGCGACCGATCGCCCAGCAGCTGCGGTTCAAGCTATGGCTGCACTCTGCTGAGGGCGCTGAGACAGCGGCGACTTTGGTGGCGCAGGGCGATCGCGAAATGCTCCAAACCATTGCCCACCAGCTCCAGCAGCAAACCCGTTCTACCCTAGCCCTAGCCAGCTTCAACGCCGACCCAGCTGTACATACCTCAGTTCAGACCTCGCCTGACTTCCTTATTGGTGAGATGACACAGCCCCTTAGCGCCTTACAGCTGTGTGACCTAACGAGCGTTATTAACCGATACGAACAGGCTGTTCATACCCTGCCAGTGGCCCTGAGTCCTGCTTTAACAGATGGCGTCCGCACCAGAGCGAGCGGTGTTTTAATTCCTTTTGCGATCGCTCGTCGTCGCCCCAAGCTGTGGGCCAGTGCTGCCGCTGTGTTTGCCATTGGTGTGACTGCTGGCCTGACAACGGTGCTCCGACCGTCCAATCAGGAAAGCATGACGACCGCCGACTCCGCCCTTTCAGAACCAGAAGCCGCTTCAGAACCAGACTATTCGGCTCCTCGCCAAACACTCCCCCCAACACCTAGCGCATCTTCATCTGACTCAGAAGAATCAGCGGCAGACGGCGCTTCGCCGGAGCGAACGGCTCGCTCTAGCAGCCCGGCAAACGACCGCATCGCGGCGGCTGACCGTCCAGCAAGGCGGCCAGCGAAGCGTCCAGCGAGTCCTTCTCCCAATCAGTCGGTCACTGAGTCAAATCAGCCCGTAGCTTCAGCACCCAAGCAGCCTTCCAGCAGTGATTCAGGTACCTCTCGTGAGGCTAGGCCACCTGCCAGCAGCGGTGAAGATACGCCTACAGCGGCCCGTCAAACCGAATCGCTTGCGGAGCCGTCGGCTGCTGACACTGCCCCTGCTGGCAATGATGAATTTTCGACAGCCGCTTCCTCCCCACCGGTATCCCCAGCCGCTTCAGGAGAGGCCGATACCATCGCACAAGTCCAGTCCTACTTTAAGGGGCGCTGGCAGCCCCCTACATCAGGACTACAAGCGCCCCTGACCTACCAGCTGCGGCTGTCTGCATCGGGTGAAGTAATTACCTTTGCGGCGCTGAGTGAAGCTGCTCAAGCATATCGCGATCGCCTGCTCCCCACCGACCAACCGCCTACTTTCCCGATGTCCCCTAGCCCAGAAAATACTGACCGCAGAACCGCTCAATCTGCCAGCGATGGACTGACATTGCGCTTGGTGCTCACAGCCGATGGGCAGGTTCAAGTCTACAAATTTTAGACAAATTTTAGTTCTAGATTTAACCGCCGCTGCTTTGCTTACGCTTCTCCTGACGGCGTCGCTTCTGAACTGCCGCCACCGCCTTTTCTGCCGGGAAGCCAATGATTGGAATCACCTGATGCTGGCGATCGCGCTCCAGCTGCCGCAGTTCGGTATAGTCCACCTGGTGAATACAGTTCACCGGACAGGTATCGATAGCCTCTTGCACCAATTCTTCTGAGTCACCGCTTTGACAGATCACCCGCGCCCTACCGTAGTCAGGCTCAATATAAAACGTCCGCCGAGCCACATGAGCGCAGTGAGTGCAGCCAATGCAGGTCAGTTCATCAACATATACCCCGGTCTGCCGAAACTGACCGCCTAGCTCTGGCTCTAGCCCGGTACGCGCTTGGGCATCTCTGAGCGCTCCGCCCAGCTCTGGCTCCAGCCCAGAGCGATGGTCTAACTCAGAGACGGCTGGCGCTGAGTGCTCTGCCCCAGCAGAGGTAGAGGCCCCTTCCAATCGAGCGTCATTCAGCGTCAGCACGTCTCTGTTTTCAGCCATCTTGTTTACCTAATATTTGTTTACTTACGCTTGCGCATATTTGTTTACTTACGCTTGCGCACTTGCTTTTATGCACTTGCCATCACGAGTCAGTTTTTGATTGATCGCAGCTAATAAAAAACCTCGGCCATCAGCAGCCGAGGTTTTTCCAAACCGTAACCCTAGCCAATACGCCCAAGCCTATGCGCCCCAGCGTTGGAGTACCAAGCGAATCGATCCGTCCTTGTTGTCTACTTGCTCAGCTACCTGGAAACCCTGATTGACAGACTCGTTTAAAACGGTGTGGTAGGCATAGCGCTGAGTGACCTGGTTGAGAAAGCCATCCACTGAGAGGGGCTGCTTCCAGTACTGTAAGTCAGCGACTAATTCATAATCGCCCGTCTCAGAACTGCGCTTAAAGCCGAGGTCATAGCCGTTGTCCTGCTCGATCACCAGTTCAGCCGTCTCAGTCTTCCCCTGGTAGCCGCGAACTGGCCGAGGGCCGGTCTGCCAGCTTACGCCCGCATCGCTCAAGGCCTGCTGTAAAGAGGAGAGATTGCGAAGCTTGGTCTTTATTTGGCTAAAGTGAGACATTTTCAAAACCAGGGTTAGATGAGCATTGAAAGAATTAAGAGCAGTCAAACAAAACGAAGAGTAGAGGCGGCTTTGTCCAAACCCTTAGCCTAAATTATGGCTAAAGCCCTACCCGACATCAGGCGACTACCAGCGGCTTTCGGATACGTGTGAGCGAGCAGTATTAGAAGCCTGAACGGGCTGAGCATAGAATTCGGAAGACTTCCCGTGAGCGACTACTTGACCCAGCTGGGCCTCAATAGCAGCCGTTACCTCAGCGCAAGAAGTGCCCACAATACCAGTCACCGTTTCCTTAACTCGGCCATCAGGATAAATTACAAACTCAAGCGTTTCCATAAACAACACCGCCAAATAGCTGAATCTAAAGAAAAAGCTGCGGGTAAGCTTTTTATGCCGCCCCTAGTGTGCCGTTTTCACCTGCCGTTCCTGAAGGAAAGGCCTTTCGCAGCAACCTCCACAGGCACTGTAAATCGCCTACGGGGCTATCGAGCTGAGCCCGACGGCACACCCTATATTGTCCTCTAATCGTAGTCAATGTCCCTGAATTTAACTAGGGACATCGCATCAAAACTTAATAGTTCTTAGCAATGGGTAAGAGTGTCTGCCCTTGACACTGTCAGTTTCCCTTAACTTTTCTAAACAGTCAAGCGAGCAAGGTGAAGCGCTACCTGCGACAGAACTTTATGACTGGCGATCCTTTCGGAGGGTCAGTGTTTAAGTTTTGTGAGCTGCTTCTTTTGGGTTAGGTAGCGTTATTTTGCTAAGAGTATTAGTTTAGGCATCTCTCATGGCGACGCCATTTTTTGAGTTTGAGCAAGATTTTGTGGGCTCCTTACACTGCATTCCAATGGTGGTGCGCCATCGATTGGATGCCTGCGGCGTCAAGCTAAAGCTAGAGCATTGGAATCACCTGACTCAGGCTGAGCGTCAGGCGCTGGTAACGTGGCCCTGTGATACACCGGTAGCCGCTCAAGCGTATGGCGATCGCCTGCAAGCGCTGCTCATCCATCACACTGGCGCACCGGCTAAAACTTTAGAGATAGCAACGCAGCCCCCCTGGAAAAATCTCTCGGCTATCCCTACGCAAGTACTCGATAAATTTCAGACTTATCAGGTACCGTTGTCTTTGCAGCAGTGGGTTGCTCTGAGCGAATTGCAGCGGTTTGCGCTGGTTAAGCTCAGCCGTTCCAGCCATGAAAACCGTAACTTCATGCCCGCTATCAGGGAATTTGGCCTGGCTAAAAGCGCTTAATCAAGCGGGTAAGCAGCGCTTTGAAGGAAAATAGCGCTCGGTTTCCCGGCTATACTGCTCTAAGCAATTGTCCGGAAACTTGTCTAAGAAGTTGTCTGGGCAATTTCTGGGCAATTATCCGGCTGACATGTCCGGACTGCCGCGCTGGCAGTCCTCGTTCAACCTGATTTGAGCCCTAATTTTAAGCTAAGCCCTGATGTTTGAGCACTGATTGAGTCAATGACCGGATCTAGCCCCCATTCGCCGCGCCCTCCCCGCCGCCGCCGAGCCGCCAAACCGCTAGTGCCGTGGGCCTTGATCGGCATTCTTTTCGGGCTATACGTTTTGGTGGGTCTGCTGCTGTCAGTACCAGCACCGCCCTACTGGATATGGAGTTTGGCGGCACTGGGGATACCGCTGCTGGCGATTGGCCTAATCCGATCTCGCCTGGTAGGCGGTAGGGCGATTCGATGGGAGCTGTTGACTTATCTGGGGGCCTTGCTGCTGGTGGTTGCTTTGGCGATCGCCACCAACTACACCGGCAGCGATCAAAACTTTGACGACATTCGTTTTTCGGCAGCGCTGCTGGGTCTGGTGGTTCTCACTTTGCTAGCAGTGATGCTAACAGCAGCGGCAGTCGTCATCAGCGCCCAGACCAGCGAAAAGCTG
>JBBSNR010000049.1:0-12621 GCA_038260635.1 Phormidesmidales cyanobacterium | reverse complement strand
GGCTGTAAGTCAGCCCCATCAGTCAATTCGGCCCACGAAAAAGCGCTGAGTAGTTGTGGCCCCCAGCAGCTATTCAAAGGATGAGTCTCGATCATCTCATCGCGAACTATACCTTTTTGAGGCGTTGTGCAAAAACCCCCAACCTCAAAATTTAGACCTTTGGAACCTCAGCTCAGCTTTCGACGGCACTTGGCGCAGCTCACTTCAGCCCATTCCGATATCTCCCAGCTTTTCTGACTAGATGGTTTTGCTCCACATAGCGCTGGCCGTCGCCAGTTGCTCGGCTCTATCTGGCCTGCAAAAGCGTGAACGATACCGCCTGCGCTGGGTTGCCGCTTGCACACATAGCTCAGCTTTGGTTTTGGCTTTGTCTTTGCGGTGGCTGCTGCGCCTGGTACAACGTAAACGCTTTGGTCTAGCTCTAGCGGTTCAGCTTCTGCCGGTACTTTCAGCCGTGGTGCAACCTGACGATAGTAGGTAGACCGGCTACAGCCTACCTGAGCGCAAATATCCTTTATACTCAGCTCGCCTACATTCGCTAGTGCGATCGCCACTTTCACCTGACTCTTATCCAAAGACTTTGGACGCCCACCCATCCGGCCACGCGCACGAGCTGCCGCCAAACCTGCCATTGTTCGCTCTCGCATCAGATTTCGTTCATACTCAGCCATCGCGCCTATCACAGAGAACACCATCTTCCCTGATGCGCTAGAGGTGTCGAAGCCATCCTGAATGCTGGCAAAGTTTACGCCTTGCGCTCTCAGTTCTTCAACAATGCTCAGCAGATGACTTAGCGATCGCCCTAAGCGGTCGAGCTTCCAAATAACTAGCGTGTCGCCTTTGCGAACATGATCGAGCGCTTTGTCTAGTCCAGGGCGCTCAGCCTTCGCGCCACTCACCCCACGATCGCTAAAAATCTTCTTGCACCCGGCTTCTTTCAAAGCATCCATTTGCAAGTCTAAATTTTGGTCAGCAGTCGAAACTCGGGCATATCCAATCTTCAATGGTTCAAAACTCGTAAAGCGGCTCTACTTTTGACACTTTGATTATGACACAGCTTTTGACACGAAAATATGGCCAATAAAACGGCTTTTTTGAGGTCTTGCTCAATAGTTCCAAAAACGGTTGTTTGTAAGACAATAGTACAGGGCGCGATCACAGACCAATCCTGTCCAACCAAGATGGTCTTGGACTAACGCTTGCCTAGCTGCGTCTACCACAACTCTTTACCTCTGAAAGTGGCATTAGCTAAAGTTATCATTTGACTTGCGATCACGTCTGCTAAAACGATACCGTATCGTTATCGGTAGTTTCTGTACGGATACTCACTCAACCCCAAGTCTATGAGACGGGCAAAAAGGCTACCGATGAACTTAAGGCCAGCAGCCATTTAGTCTTTGATGAGACACTGCCTAAATGGAACTACACGGCTCCTGCCAATCCTGCCCAACTTGCGTCAACTATTTAATCCTCGATCCTAAGAACTTCGATAGAACGCTGACGAACGCAAAGGCTAGAATTGACCTATGCTTTGCTAGACTTCTTCTCAAGTGAATTGCGAAGCACTCAGAAGATGTCAAATAGGCTCTATAGGGACGCTAAACACGTACAATCCTAAGGGTAGCAGGCTAATCTTCAGGTCGAATACTCCTTCTTTCTAAAAAAAATGGTCTCATAAGTTGTTCTCTATCTGGCTTTTCACCATGCACGTCAAAAAGGTGTAACCAATGTACCAAATCATTACTGATAATCCCTGCTCCTTTGCAGCTCTCGCATTCAACCCAAACCTTTTCCATGCCTATATCAGCTTTGCGTTCTATTAGCACTCTTTTGTGACCGTCGCACCTGCCGCATTCACCTGTACGGTTGGCAAAATAAGCATAGGCTCTTCCTTCGCCGCGACAGAATGGGCATTGTTCTTGATTGCAGATATCAACCGAGTCATCGGTTTCAGTGAGCATACCCATTTTTCTGTAATGTTCATAAGTGGACGCCGTTATATACCGAATGCTGTTCGGACTGCCCCAACGCGTTCCATCTGCAAGCAAGGAGAAATTCCTGATTTTGAAGCATTCACCGGTGCCCTCGCATTCAGGACAGTTTGTTACATGAGTCATCTTTCTCATTACTGCTTCACGATATTCAATTCTTTTATTTTCTTCTTCAATCCTCCTATTTTCTAATCGAGCTTTTGACTCTTCTTCAGCTTGTATACGATCTCTTCGCTCCTTTTCTTCACGTAACGGAGTCATAATTCCAATTGCAATGCCAGCCGGTACACAAAGCAATGCCAAGCTTGCTGCGGCTCCTCCTGAATCCTTATTCCATGTCAATGTGCCAACAATAATGTAAAGGGCTGTCCCTATGACAATAAAAGCAATGAATCCTAAAATCGCCCCAATGATAGCGTTTCTGACACATTTAATAACAAACTTTGAAGATTTTGGCTGATTCATAATCGACAGCTAATAAATCATGCGAAACGGCAAGAGTCTACAGAACCCATTTGGAAACTTTTTCGGGAGTCACCGATGCTTCAGCAAGGAATTAGATATAGACAGCAACACGACCAGCTAAACGCCCTTCATGAGCGTTTCTGCCGTCAACAAACACCTTTCCATTTCCAGGATCACTATCGAAATGAGCCTCTCCTTGAGAATCCGTTCTCTGTTCTCCAGATCCGCCACGTGTAAGACCATCGAAAAACAAGCTTACTCTTTTCCCACTTACGGGTTTTCCAGAACTCTGCGACATAACTTTAACGGTGACCATTATCTAAGCTTCCTGATATTGAAGTATTTTTACAAGCTTATCAAACAAGCTCAGCTAATGTCTGCATAAATCAGACTGCATTTCCAAGATCTTTAGGCGTGGTTCATCGCTGGGCAACACTTTTCGATGCGATCAGACGATTTATTGATGCCCCGATAGTCTTCTAAAGCACATTTAGTTAAAACCTCTATACGCAGGCACTTTTGCAACTTGCGTGATAGGCTTTACTTCTTATAGTGGTCGATTAATGCATCAGGCTTAAGTTTTCACTAAGCTTTTTTACCTAGATTTTTTACCTAAAGTATTTGACAGTTTTATCGTTCAACAAAATATGATTAATTTCTCAAACCTTTCAATAAGGATGTCTTTATATTTGTTCTCAAGCGTGTAGAATTCGATAGAAGTATTGCTACATAAAAAGAAACCTCTCAACGCACCTCGCTCCAGCGAGAACCGCATAAGCAATATCTGAGCCAACTTTTGTTGATGAATCAGACAGAGAAAATGGATTGAAAGGAGTCCTTTCAATAGCCAAAAATTGCAGCCAAGTTTTTAGAAGGATACAGAATTTTAATATGATTGATAGAAGATTTAATGTCTTTAAAAATCTAGGACGAATTGCTTGGAAGGAGACTGTATGGATAAACTTTCTTCGTGCAACTTGTGCGATACCAATATTGATTTTGTTTAGTGCTTTAGCAAACGATTATCTGCCTGTTGGATTCTATGTGTTCTATCCATTTTTATACTTAGCGATTTGGGGGCCTTTCCTCTATCTACTTCAAGCCATAATAAGTGCTTTTAGTGAGCCAATGGGTAGTATTGTTACCTTGCTATTTGTCACTATATCTATTGCTGGAGGTGACCCGCTTGTTTTTCTAATTCATAAACTTAAACCAGAAATAGTCCCTCTAGAAAAGTATCCTTTTATATTTTTTGCAGTGTTTGCATTTGTTCTGAAGGACAATTAATTGGCTCTACGGGGTACGGCCCCGACTCGTGCCAAATCCAGCCATAGGCTGAAAGCACTGCTAATACCGAGTTACAGCCGCCGAGAATTAGACCATCCAGAAAAGTACTGACTAACGGACGCTCTGAAGTGCTTTTTACAACTCCTTTTCTGGCGTTTTGTCGCTATGAATGCTCGGTCATATCTGGGCACCAGCAGCTGACTGAGCATTCACTCGGTCAATCCTTAAGGCCATTAGCCCTTCGAGTCTAAAATACATTGACAAAACAGTAGCTCAAAATATCTATTTGAAGTGGTTGAAAACGGATAGTCTAGCTTGCTGGGATGAGCTGGCTAGAGGCGTCATTTGTTTGGGGTATCAGATTCAACCTTTATCTCTATATTTCACGTTAGGTGAAACTTTCACAATGAAGGTATGCTGCCAAACTCTCATTATATAAGGGGTTTATGAATAAAATAGGGGTTAAAGGGTGATGCTTGCGAACGCACCTAAACAATTATCTTCTATTCGTAGAAGCTTTTTAGATTTCACAACGCATACAAAAAGCGTCAGTTAAAATTGAACACTTAAGCCTATCAATCAGGCTATCCTTTTACGATCTAGAGCCTGCTGACGCAACGTATTCGTTATACTCTGCACCAGTAAAGTGTGACTAAATAAAAAACCGGATGTGATCGCGCTTTTTTCGTCTGTTAGTTAGTACTTTTTCTGAGTGCCTAATTTTTGACGGCTGTGAGCCAGTCATCATATAGCTTTCAGCCTATGGCTGGATTTTGCACGAGTCGGGGCCATACCCCTTAATGCTGTGACTATTCCAACCTACTGCTTCAAGAAATCCCTAACACTCTGCACCTAGTCCTTTCTCATCGCTCCATACCTCTGTCCTGACTGCGCTTACGGCTTCGGTTTGCCTGCTGCGCTTTCTCGACGACCTTTTGCTCCTTCGTCAGCGCTTCCACCGCATACTTCACGCCCGCTTCTTTACCCTGCATCTGCTTCAGCTCCTGGGCAACTGGCCCCTGTAGCAAGATACTGCCAACCTTCCCGATCTCATCATCGCTCAGGCGCTGGCCACCGCGCTCGATCAGTAGCTCGCTCATCAGTTGACGTGCCACCAGGCGATCGCACTCGTACAAGCTCTTACCCACAAACTTCGCCGCGTACTGCTGGTAGATCTGACGGCGACGGCGGCGCTTATCGTCCTGCTCTGCCGTCTGCTTTTTCTCAACTGGCGGCTCTGGCGCTTTCGCCTTGGCAATTTGAGCTTGGTAACGCGCTAAGGCATCGGGGGCTATCTTTCTCAGTATCACTTCAGCGACGCCATCAGCCTGCGTAGACGGCCTCTGTCCAGCGATGGATTCAGTCACATCACTCAGTCGCTCAGCTTTTCGCTCAAGCTGTCCATTGAGTCGAGCAACTGCTGCTGCTGTAAGCTCCAACTGCCGAGCGCCGTTGACAATACCTTGAGTTGCTTCTCCAATTCGGTTGGCTTGCCGTTCGAGTTCTTCGGTTCTGAGGCGTTCTTTAATTCCTGTGACCACACCCTTAACATCTGCGACATACTCCGGTGGGACTCGGCCTGATCTGCTCTGAGCTGGCTCACTTCCTGTCGCAACTGCCCGATCTCTTCGTACAGCGGCGCGGTGGCTGTGCGCAACGCACTCTCCAGCGCGATCGCCAAGGTATTCGGATTGATCTGTACCTCGTAGCGCTCGGGCGGTTCGGGCGGTTTTCTCGTTCTCGGCATCGGGGTTCACTAGGTTAAATAACGTCAGATAGTCGCTTGGGTTCTCCTTCGCACTCGAACGCTCGGCTCTCTTATACAGCTCTGCTTTACTGGCAGTGTACAAACTCAGATTTGTCTTCGCCCTAGACACCCCGACATACAGCCCTTCCTTACTCAATGTCCCATCCGCAACCACCAGCACTCGCTCTGCCGTCTTGCCCTGGCTGCTATAGGTCGTGCTCACTAGCGCATAGTCTAGATACTGCTGGCCGGTCAGCGCTAGCGTTGTCTCTTGGCCATCTGCATCTCTCAGCGTGGCAGTGCCGTTGGTGTCAATTTCCTCAACTTTCACCCACTGGCCATTTCTCAAGCCCCGCTCGCGGTCATTGCGCGTCCATCTGAGCTGGTCACCTCGGGCGATCGCTATCTCCTGCACCGCGTAAGTCGTCTTATCCGCACAGCGCGACGGGTCAAAGGTCATGGCCTCGCCCTGCGGCCCTGTTACCGTTACCAGATTGTTCTCTACATCTCGTCCAGTCACGGTGTACTGCTCGTTTTTCTCCAGCCCATAGCGGCGATAGTCGCGCACCGGCACCACGACTTCACCCTCACTGTAGGCGGCGGCATACTTGAGCTGCGCCTTCGTCCTATCCAATGCTCGTAGAGATCGCAGCGTAAATCGGTCATCGCCTAGAGTGCCTTCCATCTGTAGCGCTGCTCTCAGCTCGGCGGTTAGTGCTAGTCGCTCCACGTTCGTCCCGCACAGCACTAGCGTCTGCTCGCGCACGTCATTCGGCTGGCTGATGTAGTCAATCACAATCTGGCGACGGCGGGAATCAAGATCGCTCACTTCATGCACCATTCCGGCCCGGTCTAGCTGCGTTAGTCCTTCGCGCTGCTCGCCTGCGGCTAGACAAACGACAGCGGCCCGGAGGGCGTCTGTTTTCTGACGGCGCGACTCTTCCAAATAGCAAGTTTCAATGCCTGCTATTTGCAGCGACTTGAACGGGTTGCCCGCTTCCACCGCTGAAAGCTGGCGAAGGTCTCCGACGAGAATAACTCGTGCGTTTTCCGCCTGCGCTTTGGCCAGCAGCTCATGGGCATCTTTTGCGCTTAGCAGTCCCGCTTCATCAACTATCCACAGCGCTTTTTTCTGCCCTGCTTGGTCATTGCGATCGCCTTTGCTATGCAGCAACCGGGCAACGGTATTGCTTTCGATATTGGCTTCTTCAGTAAGTACGTTTGCAGCCTGGGCGCTCGGCGCATAACCGCTGACTTCGTACCCCTGCTCTGTAGCCATCTGTGCCAGTAACTTCAGGCTGTAGGTTTTACCGGCTCCGGCCACTCCCTGCCATGCGATGAACTGGTCAGTCGATAACGCTGTTTTATGGATTGCGTCGTACTGCCCTGCGGTGAGCGACGGTTCTTGTGAAAGTAAGCGATCTACCTGCTCGTAGTTTGAGATCGCATCCACCCGGCCCTGGCCACTTTCCATTATCGCTATCGTGTCTAGCTCGCGCTCGATTGCTGCCTGCGTCGTATGCCGGTTCTTCGCCACTATCAGTCCTGCATCTGTCATCGCACTTTGCAGCGAGGCAAACGACTGTTGACCGAGGTGATGTTCGAGCGCAAATCGTTCGGCCCGCTCTCGTCTAAACACGCTCTCTCGTTCGCTCGCATGACCTACCCCGGCAACCGCTGCGATCGCCCCTGAGTTGTTCGATTTATCAGCGCTAATTTCTGACTCGTTCGGCTGGGCGATTGGCGTCGCTGGTAGCTGCACTTCTCCTGATGAGATCGCCCGCTCCCACCCTTCTAATAAAACAGCTCTCGGTATGCTCTTTTTCCGCAGTCGAGTAGCCAAGGTAGCCTGCTTTTTTTGTCTCGCGTTTAGTGGCTTTCCTTTGGTTTCCTTGACTACCGTTTCCCATCGCTCGATGTACTGCTCTATCTGCTGCGTTCTCGTGCTGAATAAACTAAGCAGCGATTCGTCATACCCTTTGCACTCAAACTGGCCGCTACCGTTCGGTTCGATTTCATATCCATGCTGACGTAGCTGCACGGCTAGTTCATTCTGATAAATCTCACCCAGTAGCTTCTGATTATTCAGCACCTCTTCGTTCGATAAGCTTTGCCATTTTCCATTCGCTAACTGAGTAGCGTTGATGACGACGCAGTGGGTGTGTAATTGAGGGTCTTGTTCGCGGCTCGTTTCGTGCCTAAACGTAGCGGCGATCACGTTGCCGGTCTGCACTTTTTCGCGGATGCCGGGGCCGCGTCTTACTCTCGTTTGTGAGTAGCGTTCTTCGAGGACGGCGATCGCGGTTTCGACGGCCTGATCGTGCGCGGCGATAACTCGCTTATCTTTCTGAATCAGCGCGGCGATGCTAACGCTCTTTGGAGCGCTAAACGTGTAGTCGGTGGCGGCGCGGTGGTTATCTTTTTGGATCGCTTTTGAGTGTAGTGATTTTCCGTCTGGCGTCTGGCCGTGTAGGAGCTGCTGAAATATCTGCTTATCGACCGGGCCAGTCAGGTTTAGATTAGCTGCTCCTTTGCCTTGCCAGCGCGTGTCGCTTTGCAGGTCTGGGTCGCCCTGCGTGTAGTAGTCGTCCCGTTCGTAGTAGTTCTCTGCTTGCGCGGCGCTTACGTTCGCTAAACTTAGCATTTTAGGGTCTGGAGACGGTGATTCTCTATATTACATGTGTGATGGGGATTTGGGGGGTTTACCATTTTTAATGGGCGTGTTGTCTGAATCTCTTGCGTAGACCACCCCGTTAACCCCTAGTGACAAGCCTTTGTTCCCAGGGTGGGTGCAGCTCGTATCGCTATTTGCCTTGAATAATTTTGCGCCAAAGCTTTCATAAAAAAACTCGCAATACATACATCAGAGTTTTGTACAAATCTCTGAGTGCAAAACTCTGATGTATATGACAACTAGCAGTTGGCTCGTATATACGAATGTATATCTACCCTCCACACTTTCATATATACGCTCATACACACGGTCATACATCTATATTATATCGGCGGGTGGACTCAGCGTTATCGGAGCTGAACTAAACCTGAAGGAAGAAAGAAAAGCTGCTGGCTCATTCACTTTGATAACGCTGCTCGTAATCTGACTGCCTTAATTAGGTAGGGCAACGGCTGGCTCTCGGCGGTCGTACTAACGTAGAAAAAATGAGCATTCAACGGGGCAGTCTACGGCAAAAAACGGCGAACGATCAGCACCCAAAAAGTAGACAGGTTTCATACGGAAACTGGATGGCGATCGCAGCCGTTTATCGATCACGCTTAGGCAAAAACTGAACCTGACCGCGCAGGCGATCGCTGGCCCTCATTCATCAAATAAACGCCATCCATAACGCTGATTTAGCTAAAAACTTAGCCTACTCACTTGCCATTTACGGGTGGCCATCGTTCAAATTAATCGCCTGCTCTGACCGCTGGGGTTGATCGCCTTTGACAATTTTTAGCGCGGTGCTTTGGCCAAAACGTTCCGCCGCTCACATAGATAAACCGCTCGCTTTTAGTCCCTAAAACTAGGTCTATTCTTCGCAGTAGTCCAGCTCGTTGAATAGGCCGAAATAGAAACGTGTACCTACTACACGTTTTCAGTCAGCTACGCCGACATCCTGCGCTATAGCTTGGTGAAAACATTCCGTAGGTAAAAAATATATTAGTCGCTACTTTTAGCAAATAAAAAACCCTACTCACACCACTACAGTGGCGCAATAAAAAAATATTAGTGCGTAGCTTTTGAGGAATCGTTGCGGAATTAGTTAGGATTTTTAGCGTATAGAAAGCCAGAAGTAGCGGCCTATAGTTTGACGGATTGAGCGGCGGCAACGGCAGCTAAACCCATAGGGATAATTTCATACATAGCTCAGGAGTAAACGCGATGGAAAGAGCCGTAGCCGTTGGCGGCGTCTGGGCTACAAACGAGGATGACTCCCCTTCCGCATCAGGCATCTCGTAGTCCACTGCCTCGGTATAGCTTAGGGCGCAACGCGCCGTGGCCAGTCTATTTGTAGCGTCACTTTAATCCAGTTGGTTTAATCGCTTTTGCTGTAACAGCGACGGGGAACGCTCTAGTTGGTGCAGCACTTCGCCAGTTCGTCTGGCTTGGTCGGCTTCTACCTGGGCGGGGCTGTTACCTAGTCCAGGCGCATCTAGTCTGCCGGTGGCTGGGTCAATGTAGCTCTGTGTTCTCGCGTTTATGATTTGCTCGCCCGTCGGTTGAGCTGACGGTAGATGCGCCACGAATGATTCTCCGGCCTGCGGCGATTGGTTCCATAGATCTAGCGCGGCTCCTATTGCTGGCTTGGACAGCGGCTGATTGAACTTATCAATCGCCTGCTGCTGTAAAGCTTGCTCGGCTTGTCTGAGGCGAACGAGCTGGCGCTGGTCGGCGGCTTCGGGGGTGCTGGCTCCATGCTGATATGAAAACGAGCCAATGTTATTAGCGCCGTTACCAGGGTCGGTATGGCCAAGATACGCGACGGTCGGTTCGCAGTTGATATCGCGGGTGCCTTCGGCAGCTCCGATTGAACAAACCAGTTCGAGATCGCTTAACGCTGTAGTTCTCGGCGGCAATAGTTTGCCGGTCAGGTATGGCTCTATGTCTTGTTTGCTCGGTTCGGCTCTGTCGGCGCGGCGGGCGTCTAGATGTGCGCCCGTGCCGATGCCACTGGAGCCGGTGAGCGCGAATGTATCGCCAGATTTATAGCGGCCATCTACGCAGGTGGATAGGTGCAATAGTTTCATCGCATCGCCTTTAGTGGGTGTCACTTCTGCGACTTCGCCTCCGCCGTTGATGTCGTACCAGCAGCGCACTTCGATTGTGGTTGGCGCGATCAGCTTCGTGCCGGTCGGCGTCGCTACGTCAATCCCGTAGTGAGGCTCTACCCTGCCGCTTACCGGATGAACTCTCTCTATGTCGTAATCGCTTGAAACTTCGTAGCCTGCAACGCGATCTCCTTCGGATAGATAGATTGGTTCTTGAGCGATCACACTCTGTAAAAACAATGGCGATAGCGCGTAGTCGGTGATCGCATTCGCACTCGGCCACAGCATCAGCGCCAGCGGCACCAGCCGGTAGAGATTAGTTCGGATGACTAGCTGCATTCTCTAACGCCTGTTCAATAAACGCTCGCGCATCGACCTGTCTCAAAACTAGGTTGAACCGTAGATAGCCAGGGGCGCTCAGGTCTGAAATCAGCAGCGCCCATATCAGCCAAGTTAGCGGCGTCACTCGGCGCAAGAACCGGCGCACCGCAAATCGTAGTCTCGTTCTCAGCATGGCTAGATCCGATAGTTCGCACCGCGCCGGGTGCCCTGTTCTTCGGCAGATGCCATCAACTGTTCTCTAAACGCCTGCGCCTCTCGCACTCGTGCATCCAGTACCGCCTGCTGATTCTGCAAGTCTGGTATCCGTCGCTTCAGGCTCGCCCGGTTGTCGTCGGCCAGGACGTTGATCAGCTCGTCGCCAAAGCAGAGCAGTGAGGCAAAGAAGAATGAGGTCAGCACCGCTAACCAGCTCCACTCGGGGACACCAGGGACGCTAAAGACCAACGAGCCTAAGCCCTTGCTATCGACGCCGATCATGTTGGTGCCAACGTTTAGCGCGTAGACCGAGACGATGATGGTGATCATGAAACCCCATCGAATCCATTCGCTTTTCGTCACGGTGCCGTCGCGGTTTTTATCAGGACTCAGGAAGCCGGTGATACGGCGGTTGAAGATGGCGGTGTTCACCTGCCATTGAGTCACGGCAATCAAGATGGTCAGGCCAATGGCCATCTGCACCGAATCGCCTGCGCCCATCAGTACGTCATAGCTGAACCAAGAGTCCAGGCCCACAATAGCTAGCGCGGCAAAGTGCGAGAGCTTATGTAGGCGGAGCTGACGTTTGGCTGATTCAAGCGACTTGGTTACCCGGTCGTAGTCAGAAAGCAGGTAGTTGACGCGCTCATCGGCACTTGAGTTCGGGCCGTAGCCGGTTCTAGTAGAGGTTGGCAGCGTCTGAGAGTTTGTAGGAGGCATGATTGAAACCTATTGTAGTTGGCAAAAAATAAGGGCTGAAAAATGTACAGATTTGCCGTGAGGTGGGGCACCGGGCGCGGCACCTCACAAACGCCGCATAGCCTAGAAGACCCCTGACCGAGATACGTGTAATTTCCTATCACATCGGGCCACACCGATTACATAGCAAGCCTTTAGCCGGTGTACTACTCTGCCGTTTGCAAGGATGAGAACTTGAAGGGTATGGCGAGGATCTCCTCTAGCGGCAAGGGTTTGGTCAATAAATCCAGGATGTAATCGCCATAGCGCTTGATCTTGCTGGTGAGATAAGGACTGAGGCCCGCGAGCAGCTCAGGCGTAATCGGAAAGCCTTGATCGCTAACGGTCTGAATTGCCTGGGAGAGATCGACCGTGTTCTGCAAAATAATGGCATTGGCCACCAAATCAAGATAGTGCAGTCGCTTCTCCTGCTCCAATGGGTCATTGTCCGTAATCAGCCCAGCTTTGGCAAAGAACACCCAGTCAACAAACTGATGAAACTGTTCCACTTTATTGGTGCAAGCGGTGGTTTCCTGCCGCAGCTCTGGCTCAGAAACATAGCGCAAAAGGAACAGCGTACGAGTGACATTGCCCAGCGCTTGAAAAGCCTTGTATAAGCGGTTCTTCCCGCCGTAACTGTTAAGTTTTTTGAGCAGTGTAGAAGGCATCAACTTCCCGGCTTTGACGGAAAGCATCACCCGCATCAAGTCCTTCCAATGCCTCTTAATCAGCGCCCAGTCAGCTACGCCCTTGAACAATGGCTCAATGAACTCGTAGGCACTACTCGCCGTTGGTTTGAGTAGTTTGAGATCGCTCCAGTTGCGAATGCGCGGTCTGAGGTCAATACCCAGCAGGTAAGAGAGGCCAAACACGGGAGAAGACTGACCTTGCGTATCGGCATGAAGGATACCCGGCTGAATATCTGACTTATTTTTAATCAGGCCATCGAGAATGTAAACCGCTTCCCACACCCCGCAGCTAATGAAGTGAGTGAACAGCGCCACATACTGGTCAGAGACATGATGATAGGCAATGCCGCCATAGCCCTGATAGCGAATGTGGTACTCCGAGAGTAGATTATTCTCGTAG
>JBBSNR010000048.1:0-12630 GCA_038260635.1 Phormidesmidales cyanobacterium | reverse complement strand
GCGAGGGATCGGTCGGTTCTACGGCATCAGGCTCTAAAGGGGCTGGCTCAAAATTAGCCGCCACTGAGACTAGCCCCTCACAGTAAGGCAGGCTCCTCACCTCAGCGATATTGTAAAGACACGACAGTGAGGGGCGAACGCACTGGTAGACATTTCCCAGCTGAATAAATGGCACCCGATCAATACTGAGTAAGTCCTGGCTGGTCGTATAGAGCAACCGCCAATCTCCAGCTAAAAGATCGGGCGCTGTCAGCGGATCTGGGGTAGGATTGCGATCTTCTAGGCGGGCGATCGCGCTAGCAATTGCCTGTCGGTCGGTTTCGGTCGCCGATAGCCCTCTGTTTTTTAAGGCGATCGCATTTCTCAAGTCAGTTTTGCTTAGCATAGTCACGCGGCGATGAGCATTGTAGGAGATCTGTCTGTAGAAATATCTGTAGAAATATAGAGCAGAGATTGACATCATCTACGATTCGATGTAATTAATGCGGTGGTAGTGTAGATTAAGCACTTCTGCTGAAGCCTTACCAAGCATCTATCGAGCTATTTTGCCGCAGGTAGCTGCTCTAAAGCTTTCAGAGGTATCTTTCTTGACCTTAAAATCGCGAAGCATACAGATAAACTCAAGCAGTCTGCCATTGCAATGTGCCAGTAGCTTCAGCCTGAGTGAGTTCCCCCTTTCAGCCAAATTTTTCAGCCGAATTTAATGAATAAATACAATCCGTCCGTTCGCCAAATCCCTCGCCAAGAGCCTGCGAGCGTTATCTCGCTACAGCGAGACTCATCCATATTGGGTTGGTTGGAGGGCACCGGCAGAATGATCCCCCGCGAACCAGTAGATAGCGTAGGAGATGAGCCCGAACCCGAAGAACTCGCCGACCTCATGGGCAACGAAGACAAAGACGACGACGACGATATGTCACTGGACGACGATGACGACAGCGATAGCGATAGCGATGACGCCGATTAATCGCTGCTCTATTCATCTTAAAGGATGTTTGAAAAGTGACTTTAATATCAGCGAAGCTTATACGTTTTTTGGCGTAAAAGCGGCAGCTCAAGCTGTGGCTTCGGTGTAGAAAGCAAACATAGTCACAGCAAATACAGTGCGGCTCAGGGTTCCCAACCGGCCAAAGCACTGCTCTGACTGACTTATAGCCTGGCTATCAGACCATTTGTGGTAGCCACGTAAAGGTCTTAGGGGAATATGGGAAAGGTGTGTGGTAAGTGAAGGAATGACGTCGTGGATGCTAGGTTTTCGTCAAAGTCGGTCGGTCTCTCCGGGACCAGGCTTTCAGTTATATTGGCTATTGGTTTATTGAGCGCTGCTATCGGGCTAGACGGGTTCGCCGGGCGTACTTTGGGTCTGAATGCTAATCTGACGCTGCCGCTGTTAGTCGGGGCGCTGCTCTCAGCTTTAGCGGGCTATGCGGCTCTACCTGTCTTACATCAGCTCAAAGCAGCTCAATTCATTCGAGAAGACGGGCCGAGAGCCCATCTCAAAAAAGCGGGCACTCCCACAATGGGCGGGATCTTTTTTATTCCCGTGGGGCTCTTAGTGGCCCTGATATGGACAGGATTTTCCTCAACGGTTTTAGCAGCGAGTCTGCTGACGGTTGCCTATATGTCAATCGGCTGGTTGGACGACTGGCAAGTCATGCGCCGTCGCTCTAATAAAGGTATTTCTGCCAGGCTAAAGCTGATCTTGCAGGTGGGATGTGCACTCGCTTTTTGCCTGTGGGCGATGGCTTCTCAATCGGCAGATATTACTGCGATCGCCATTCCCTTTGGGTTTACCCTGCCGCTGGGTCTGCTGTTTTGGCCGCTGGCGGGTTTTGTTTTGGTGGCTGAGAGCAACGCCACCAACTTGACTGACGGGGTCGATGGCTTGATGGGCGGAGCCGGGGCGATCGCCCTCTTCGGCTTGGGCGGTTTAATTGCCCCGACTCACCCCGATCTCATGGTTTTTTGCGCCGCGCTCAGCGGTAGCTGCCTGGGCTTTTTGGTGCACAACCGCAACCCTGCCAACGTCTTCATGGGAGATACGGGTTCTCTGGCTTTGGGCGGGGCGATCGCTGCTGCTGGCATATTGAGCGGCAACCTCTTTGGCCTGCTGGTGGTGACCCTACTGTTCTTTGCTGAGACGCTTTCCGTCATTCTCCAGGTAGGCTACTACAAAGCGACCAAAGGGCCTGATGGCAAAGGCAAGCGTCTTTTCAAGATGGCCCCTCTACATCACCATTTCGAGCTGTCCGGCTGGTCAGAGATACAGGTCGTTGGCGTGTTTTACGTCGTCAGTGCCCTGCTAGTCACCTTTGCTATCAGCACCCTGAGCTAGCTGGCAGCAGCCGCACGGCCCTTGCTGGTTACCAAAATCAATCAAAATTAAAAATCTGGCTGAATTAGGGGAGGCGCAAAAGTCTTCCCTTTTGTCGGCTTATTTTTTTGTCTGTCTGCATTTTATAGCCAATGCTTAAAAAAGAGCCCAATAAAAAGGCCCAGCGATCGCTAGGCCCAGTTAGATTAATTTTTTGTCGGGTTTTAATGGAGCTGACGGGAGTCGAACCCGTGTCCGCTTTAAGTAATCACGTGCCATTCATTCACAGGTATAGCCCCTCTAACCCTCAGGGCGGGAATCTTCCATTATCCCGGAAGTAGGATGCTTTGATGAAAGTCTTAGCCAACGCACCCATCAAAGAAAGTTTGTCAGCGCATCCGTTGGGGGTTTAGTCTGGGCTGGTTAACGGAGTCACAGCTCGGACGCTCGAACCTGTAAGAGGTTGTTAGGCGGCAGCTACAAGAGCGCGCTTACGAGCAAAAGGTACGATGTTGTTTGCATCTATCTTTATTTTGAGTCTTGATTAACGAGAGGTGGCTCACTCTCGACCTGAATCACAACACGACTTTCGTCAAAACGTCGAAACCGTTTCAGCCCCTTGTGAGGTTTCTATTATAGCGCTCAGGTTGTGTTGCTGCACACAGTAACCTGGGTTATCGCCGCCATTATCTTTCATAAACTGAATCAGTCAGGTTTTCATCTATAATATTTTCTTAAGGTTATTAAAAAATCCTCTGGTTTACTCAGCCTTTCGACGGCTTATTTGAGAAGCTTAGTTTGGAAGCCGAGACAATCCGAGCATATCAACCAGCCAGCCGTCTGCGGTCAGTAGTCGTCCGTCAGGTGTTGGGCTCGGCAGGGTTCCGCCAACAGCAAAAAGGTTAATGTAAATGAGCAGCAACGCAGAAAACGGTACCGACAAAGACACTACCTCCACGCAGACTCAAAAGAAAGCAGCGAGTGCCGCTTCGGCAGAATCGAAAGGCAACTCAAAAAGCGGCTCCAAAGGCGGACTGGTAAAAGCGCCCACCCACGAAATTGTGGAACTGCACGATCACACCCGCGTTTTTGAATCGGACTCATTGCCCAACCATCGTCCGATTACTTTGAGCGATATCGACGTAGTTGATTCACTTTCGTCGGCTGGCCGCCGCCCAATTATGTCTAACTCGTTTGAGATTGCCACGACTGATTCACTGCCCGGCCACCGCCCCGTTGCCGTCAGTCGGCTGCGCATCTCCGATATCGACACCCTGCCTGGCCATCGCCCTATTGCTAGCAATGACATTGACGAAGAGCCCTCTACTTTGATGGGCTACTTAGACTAACCCCTCAGCAGAGACGCTCCGGTACACAGTCTGGTCGCACAAGATCTGGTGAGATAAAGTCTGGCGGTACGAAACTTGACACCAAACGGCCTGGTTGCGCAATTGCAACCAGGCCGTTTGGTGTCAAGGCCAGCGCCTGTGAGTATAGCCAAGCGCGGATGCATTCGCGCTTGGCTGAGCGCTTTGCCTGTTGCTATATATGGCTTACAGTCAGTAATGCTGCATGAAGCAAAGTGCCGGAAGCTATAGTTGTGTCTCTAACCGCTCAGCAGCGCCTCGACAAATTCGTAGCTAGAGAAGGGCCGCAAATCTTCGATGCCTTCGCCCGCACCAATGAAGCGGATAGGTAAACCCAGCTGCTGTACAACTGCCAGAGCCACACCGCCTCGGGCGGTGCCATCTAATTTGGTGAGCACCACGCCGCTGAGCTGAGCTGATTCAGAAAATACCTGCGCCTGACGCAGACCGTTTTGTCCCAACGTAGCGTCTAGCACTAGCAGCGATTCTACGCTGGCATCTGGGGCTTTTTTATCAATGATGCGACGAACCTTTGACAGTTCATCCATCAGATTCTTTTTATTTTGCAGGCGACCGGCTGTGTCGATTAGCAGCAGCTCTGTATCGCGAGAAGTTGCCGCACTAATGGCATCAAAGACGACTGCTGCCGGATCGGTGTTTTGACCGGGGTTGGCAATCACGTCCACGCCGCTGCGGGCTCCCCATACCTTCACCTGCTCTACAGCCGCCGCTCGGAACGTATCGGCAGCCCCAATCAGACAGCTAAAGCCCGACTTGGTAGCAATATGGGCAATTTTGCCAATGGTGGTCGTTTTGCCAGCACCGTTGACGCCGGTCATCAGCCAAATACTGAGCCTGTCTTTTTCGGGCGTAAAGGTGAGGTTGTGTCCGCCTGCTAGGGGCGCGTCGAGCATGTCGCGCAGCAGCGATTTTAGATAGCTGATGGCCTGCTCAGGTGGTAAGGTCTCTTCTCTCAGCCGGGCTTGCAGGGCGCTGATGATGTAGTCGGTAGCGCTGACGCCGACATCGGCCTGTAGCAGCAGCGCTTCAATTTCATCGACGGCCTCGTCATTGAGCGGACCCTGACCGACAATAGCTTTGAGCTGATTGACCAGACCCCGGCGGGTTTTGCCGAGTCCCTGACGCAGCTTATTAAGCCAGGTAATTTCTTCTAGAGAAATCTGGTCAGGGCGACGACCTTGAGCGGCTAGCACCTCTGCCGACCAGAGAAAGGCTTCATCTAGATCAATGTTCAGCGGTTCGAATTCGGGCTGACGGGCAGCGGGTTCGGGCTCCGGCTCCGGTTCTAAAATCGCCTCGGCCTGTAGACGCTCTAGGCGGGCTTCTCGCTCGGCTTGAGCCTTAGCCCAAAAGGGTTGGGCTGGCTGAGCTAAAACAGAGTCTTCTGGGCTCTCCGTCGCTGCTTCAATTGGCAATGCTTCAATTGGCAATGCTTCAGCTCGCATAGCTGAAGTCTCAACACCTGACGGTTCTATTTCAGGGCGGGTGTCATCTACCGCTTCAACTTCGGTAGCGGTCTCTAGATCAGCGTCAGCGGTTGCTTCGACAGGGTCTAATGGAGCTTCTGAGGTAGGCGCTTCAGCTAATTCATCCGGTGTTTTATCGGCGATGAGGTCTTTAGCGGGTTCTTCGGGCTCTGTCGGTGGCTCTGCTGGTGAGCGATCGCCCGTTTCCACGCCAGCACTATCAGCTGTCTCAGGCGTCGTCGCTTCACCCTGACGCGCTTGAATATTTTGATAGGCCGCTTTTGCCCAGTTCAAATAGTCTTCAGAATTAGCGGGCGCGGCTTCCGGTTCAGTCGCTTTGGCTTGCTCTTCAGGCTGTTCTTCGGAGTCGTCAGGGTCTTTAGCCTGTTCGGGCTCCTCATAGCTGCGCTTAAACCAGTTGAATGCCATTACCCCAAAACCTGCTTCAAATTCACCGTGAAAAAAGATTAGCGCGTAGCTAGTGATAACTCCACTATTGCTAGTGGGGACTGGCAATGCGCTAATCGCCGAATGCGCTAATCATCACTGGCCGTATCTAGCTTATCAGTCGCACGGCGTAAGACCCCGTTGATAAAGCGATAGCCCGCTTCATCGCTGTAGCGCTTGGCCATTTCAATCGCCTCGTCAATCGCCACTCGCTTGGGCACGCTCAAATGCATAATCTCGATCATGGCCAACCGCAAAATGTCGCGGTCTACCCTGGCGAGTCTGCGGACAGTCCACTTTTCCATCGCGTCATTTAGCTGGGTATCCATCGCTTGCCAATGGCGGGTCCAGCTGTACAGCAGGTCGCCCGCATAGCCCCGGATGTCAGCCTGACTGATAAATTGGGCAAAGGTAGTGGGGTCTAACGATTGCTTGAGCTCGGCAATGGCTGAGCGGACCGCTGCAACGGCCAGCTGCATCTGCTGACGAGCATCGCTGATATCGGCGGCTCGGCGCTCATTGTCGAGGATCAGCTGATCGCCCTTAGCTAGAGTTTGGGCGGCGGATTCTAAAGCATTCTGAGCGGCCATAACTGCTCTTTTATCGCCTTGCTGGGCAAATACCAGCAGCTCTAAATTGCTGCCCACCCGGTTAATGGCTGATGCAATGAGGGGGACGGCGGGCTGGATGCGCGATCGCACCTGATCAGTTTCAATCGTCCGGGTTTCACTTTCTAATATCAGCCGCTCACCGCGCTGCAATTCGCCCTCAGCCGTCTCAATAGATTCTTTGGCATCGGCGCTGAGAGCCGTCAGTGCTTTCAGCAGCAGCGCATCTAGCTGTTTGGCCGACAGCTGCTCGCCTTGAGAGGCAGAATTAGCCTTGGTTTTACCCAGACTATCGGTCAGCTGGCTCACGCCCAAAAGAGCCAATTCACGGGCAATAGAGCGGGCCTTCATGCAATACCATCAGCGTGGGGCTCAGACATCTTATCAGCTGACAGTTCCGCCGGGGCATAGGGGTCTTCTCCGGGTCTGCCGGTCTTAAGCGCCGCGCTGCCCGCTCTATGCAAGGGGATTTCAACCGCCAGATTAGGGCCAACAATCCCCCCAGAAAGCAGCACTTTAAAGGCCTCTTCAATGGAGATCGAAAGGTTGAGAATATCGTCCTCAGAAACGATGGAATACCAGCCGCTGGTCGGATTAGGCGTAGTGGGGATAAAGACGCTGAGCATTTTGTTAGAAGACCCGGTGACGGCTGCGCCGGTGACGAAGGCAATAGCCCACAGCCCTCGCCGGGGATATTCAATCAGCACCACCCGCCGAAAACGGGTTTTGGAATCTTGAAAAACGGTCTGCAAAAGCTGCTGAATGGTTTTATAGACCGAGCCTGCCAGCGGAATCGATTGGACAATGCGCTCACCCAAATCCAGCAGCCAGCGCCCGGCAATATTGCGCGCCATCAGGCCAATCAGCAAGATTGCTAGTAGCGGCACTGCAAACCCAATTCCCAGATTAATCAGCGCGACTAAAAAGGGATTCAACCCGGTAAAGGGGTTGAGCTGCTTAGGAAACTTGGTAAGAAACCGGATCACCCAGTTGGCCACGTTCAGCGTCAGCCAAATGGTCGTCGCCAGTGGAATGATGACAACTAACCCGGCAATCAGGTCATTTTTTAGGTCTTGCTTGAATTTTTGCAGCACAGGTTACCCGTTTGCCAGCACAAACGCTGGCTAAGATTAACGTCTATTTTAAACAATTCTTTGCGCTAAAGTGCTGACGATTAACAGGTCTTATGCCCCTTTGATATAGCAGATGTCCTGATGCATTAGGACATCTGCTAGTCGAGTTGCCCGCTGTTCTCTAGCGGTTTCAGCCGACAAGAGTGTCCTAAGCAACTCGACAGAGGCCATAGGCTCTAAATTTGATAGTCTCTAATAAATTGAGTCGCCTTTTTACAGGCACTATAGCAAGTCTATCAAATTCGGTCTGTCGTCTTCGCACTTCTCCGGCTGCTCTAGATGACTCCTCTAGCTGGCCGCTCTAGATGTTTAGAATCTGGCGGGCCAGATTGAGATAGATCAAAACGCCTAGCACATCGACAATCGTCGTAATGAAAGGCGCTGACATCAGCGCTGGATCTAGCCCAAAAGACTGAAACAAAAAGGGCAGGCCCGCCCCGGCACTAGAAGCCAAAATAGAAATGCCGACTAGCGAAATCCCGACCGTAACCGCCACCGGCAAATCGGCAGGTGATCCCCCTTGCAGAAAATAGGCCCAAACGGTCACCACAATGCCCAGCATCACGCCTAGAAATGCGCCCGCGATCGCCTCTCGTCGAATCACCCGAAAAGCGTTTTTAATCTTCAGCTCGTCAGTATTCAGGCCGCGAATGACAACCGTTGAAGACTGGGCTCCTACATTGCCGCCAGTGCCAATCAGCAGCGGAATAAAAGCCGTTAGCGCCACCACCTTTTCGAGTACGTCTTTTTGACTGGTAATCACAGCTGCGGTGACGGTATTGGTAATCAGCAGAACTGAAAGCCAGACCACCCGTTTGCGGGCAACATCGAGCAGATTGCTCTGAAAGTAACTGTCGCCGCCCGACTGTACCCCGCCTAGCGTGTAGATATCTTCAGTCGCTTCAGCTTCTAAAATATCGATCACATCGTCTACCGTGATAATCCCAACCAGCCGATCTTCGGTATCGACCACCGGCACCGCTAAGAAGTCATAGCGCTGAATGATCCGCGCCACCTCCTCCTGATCTGCGCCGGTTTGCACAGAGACCACCTCGCGGGTCATGATTTCGCCGATGGTCTGCTCGGTTTGGCCCACTACGAGCTGCCGCAGGGAGAGAATACCGGTTAGCTGGCGGGCAAAGTTAGTGACAAACAAGTAGTAGACCGTTTCGCTCAGGTCAGCTTGGGCGCGGATGTGCTCTAGGGCTCTGGCGACCGTCCAGTTTTCTTTAAGGGAGACGTACTCCGGCGTCATGATCCGGCCTGCCGTCTGCGCTTCGTAGCCCAGCAGCAGGGCAGTGGCCTGACGCTCTTGGAGGCTAAGCTGCTCTAGCAGCCGTCGCACTATCTTGGCCGGTAGCTCATCGAATAGCCGCGCCCGGTCATCTGGCGACATTTTATCAACGATGTCGATCAGATCCTGCCGCTTAAATTCTTCAATCAGCGCCTGCTGAACGGTAGAGTCGAGGTTTTCGTAAACTTCGATCGCTTCATTCTTAGAGAGCAGCCGGAAGGCGATCGCCTGCATCGTTTCAGGCAGTCCCTCAATCGCTTCGGCAATGTCGGCAGGCTGCACCGGTACCAACAGCGCCTTTGCCCCCCGCAAATTTTCTTGCTCCAGCAGGGCCTGCAATTGCGATCGCACCAGTTCCCTCAGCTCGTGGCGAGAGATCGTCTGAGATTTAGCTGTAGATTCGCTATTTGGCAAAGCCAGATCCTCCCCTGCGACGCTTATAGTCTACTGGCGTAGCGACCCAGTTTACCGATCTTAACCAGTTAACGGTTAGTAGAGTTGCCTGCAATCAAGCTGGCCTAAGGCTGGCCCCGCCTGACTGCGCTGGTTCAAACTGCTTGTGCAGGTAAGGCTTCGTCGTCGGGCGGCGATATCGGCAGTAAAGACAGAGCCGGCACCTCTGTAGCACGCTCTAAGAGCCGATCCTCTGTCAGTGCCAAGGTTTGCAAAGACGCGGCGGCTGCCTGGTTTATGTCCTCATTGCTCGCCAGCTGTCTCAGCGCCTGCCTGGTCGTATCTGATCCGTAGTTGTGATGGTAGGTAGGCACCACCAGCCGCAGCCCGTCATCGGTGTTGGCCACTGTGCGATCGCGCCCCTGCAATTTAGCAGTATAGAGCGCTTCATCTGCGCCCTTAATGAGCACCTCACAGGTCTGCGGCTGCTCAGGCACCAGCGTGCAGACGCCAACGCTCAAGCTAACGTAGGGCTTCACTAAAGACGCCTCGTGCGGAACCTGAGCGCGAGCGAGCGCTGACTGCACGCCAAAAGCCACTCGCTGAGCCCCCGGTGAATCGGTGTCCGGCAGTAAAATGGCAAACTCTTCGCCGCCGTAGCGAGCTACCTGATCGCCATGGCGATGCGCCCCCTGAACAAGCGCCGCCGCCACTGCTTTGAGACAGGCATCTCCTGCCGGATGACCGTAGGTATCGTTATAGCGCTTGAAGTAGTCAATGTCGCACAGCAATAAGGAAACAGGCTGCTGGTCGCGGTGGGCCGCCTGCCAAAGCTCGACAATCTTTTGGCTAAAGCTACGTCGATTGGCAACTTGAGTCAAACTATCGACAAAGGCGAGCCGCTGTAAAGTCTCGATTTCTTCGGTTAGAGAAACCTGCTGTTGCTCCTGCTGTTGCAAAATGCGGTTGAACGACCAGATCTGCTGGTGCAAATTCACTTTGTCAGCCTGCAAGCGACGCACCAGTTCGCCAGTATGCAAATGGCGCTCAATGCGTAGCCAGCACTCTTCTGCTTCCATCGGCAGCTGCAAGTACTCGCTGCCGCCGCAGCGCAGCGCCCTGATCGACTCACTTTCACCCTTACGAGTGCCTACAAAAACAATCGGCACAGCCGCTGCTTGAGGCAGCTTGCGCAGACTCTGACAAAGTTTGTAGCCCTGTTTTTCAGAAGTCTGTAGGTAGATCAGCAGCAGATCCGGCACTGCCTTTGAAAAGGCTCGTAGCACCTCGCTTTCCTGGGCAACAGCTGTGATCTGGTAGCCTCGGTGGGCCAGAGCTGTCTCAATAGGATCGGGCTGACCGTTCAGATAGCTAGGATGGTGCCAGGCAACAACCATTCCGGCAGAAACTGTTTTAAGCATGATGAGTCTTAGCTTGAAAGGCCCATCTAGAGGTAGTTAGTAAGAGATGTCTTGAGCTATCGTCTCGAACTAGCCAGCGCCAGATAAGGCGTTGTTTTTATCAACTTTTGACCAGTAGGATATCGCTGTGCTGAGTTGCCCAGCCGCTACCGCTGATTAACCGGAAATGCCAATAGTTAAGCATTAGTGAAGCGTGTAATATCTCAGCCTGAGGGTAGAGGATATTGCTAGCGCTATGCGGCGGATAGTAGCCCGCGATGGCGAAGCAGTGCTTGCGTGCTCGGCTCACGGCCTCTGAAAGCTTTGAAGATCTCCATCGGATGACGGCTGCCGCCTAGCGCTAGGACTGTCTCTCGAAAGCGCTGACCGGTGGTAGCTACTTCTGCTGGGTTGTCCAAGCCCGCTTCTTCAAAGGCGGAGAAGGCATCGGCGCTGAGGACTTCTGCCCAAAAATAGCTGTAGTAACCGGCTGCGTAGCCCCCCGAGAAGATATGGCCAAAGCTACAGAGGGCGGCATCTTCGGGCAGGGGCTCTATGACCGCTGTCGTTTTAGCCAGGCGATCGCGCACCGCCCAAACCGACTCACTGCCGCCCGGCTGATACTGAGAATGCAGCGCCATATCCAGCCAGCCAAAATTTACCTGGCGCAGGATTGCACTGCCCGTCATAAAGTGCCGGGCAGCCAGCAGCTTTTGATAGTCGGCTTCTGGCAGAGATGCGCCAGTTTCGTAGTGCTGGGCCATGCCAAAGAGCGTGTCGCGGTCATAGCACCAGTTCTCCATAAATTGGCTGGGCAGCTCTACCGCGTCCCACTCCACATTGTTGATGCCCGCTGCGCCGGGGTAGTCAACCTGCGTGAGCATGTGCTGCAAGCCATGACCAAACTCGTGAAAGAGCGTTTCTACCTCGCGGAAGGTCATCAGGCTGGGCTTGCCATCAACCGGGGGCGACTGGTTACACACCAGGTAAGCCACCGGTAGACGAACAGCGTCAGCGCTGAGGCGGGCGCGTCCGATGCATTCATCCATCCACGCACCGCCGCGCTTTTCCGCCGGACGGCTGTAGGGATCGAGATAAAAGTAAGCGATCGCCCGACCATCGGCAGCATTAGCCACCTGAAAATAGCGCACCTGAGGATGCCAAACCGGGGCCTGACCATCTGCTGCTGAAATCACAATGCCAAACAGCCGCTCTGCCAGACCAAACAATCCTTCTAGTACCTTGGGCAAAGGAAAATAAGGCCGCAGCGCCTCGTCATTGAGATCAAACTGAATCTCCCGCATCCGCTCTGTCCAAAACGGTAGATCCCACTGCTTAATATCGTCAGACGCACCCTGAGCTTGGGCAAAAGCTTTAATTTCCGCCAGCTCGCTAGCCGCCGCGTCATAGCTCGCCAATCGCAGCTCCTCCATCAGCGCTGCCACCGCTGCCACCGAAGGGGCCATTTTGCGAGCCAAGCTCAGCTCAGCGTAGTTCTCAAATCCCAACAGCGTTGCCTGCTGCTGACGCAAGTCCAAAATCTTTTCGATCAGCGGCGCATTGTCGAGGTCGCCGCTCGCCGCTCGGGTAATGAAGGCGCGGTAGAGCTGCTCTCTAAGATCGCGGCGCTGACTGTGGCGCAAGAAGGGCACATAGCTCGGCATGTCTAACGTGATTCGCCAGGGGCCAGCCTCGGCAGTCGCCCCCGATTCACCCGCATCGCGGGCAGCTTGGGCAGTCAGGCTCAGCAGGCTCGGCGGCAGCCCGGCCACTTCTTCAGGCTGAGTGAGGATTAAGCTAAAGGCTTTAGTGGCGTCCAAGACGTGGTTAGAAAACTGGGTGGACAGCTCTGCTAGAGACTGCTGAATCTGATTAAATTTTTCTCTAGGCTCTCCCGATAGGCCTACTCCCGACAGCTCAGCGTCTCGCAGTGCCGCTTCTGCAACACGCTGTTGGGCTGAGACTAGCGCCTGCCAGTCATCGCTTGAGCGCAGCTGCTTGAGCGCCTGATAAACCGCTTGACTTTGACTGAGCTGATTGGAAAACTGCACCAGCTGAGGCTGAACCTGCTCATAGGCTGAACGCAGCTCAGGGCTATTTTTCACCCCCATCAAATGGCCGATGATTCCCCAGCTCCAGCTGAGCCTTTCGGTAATAGCGGTCAGCGGCGTAACGATGTCTTCCCAG
>JBBSNR010000047.1:0-12642 GCA_038260635.1 Phormidesmidales cyanobacterium | reverse complement strand
TTCGTAGCGCATGTAGGCGATCGCCTGCTGCTGAGCAAGATCTATTGCCTGCCGAGAAATTTCACAGGCAAACGGATGAGACGCATCTAAAATGCCCCGCACCCGCTGCTGAGTGATGAAGTCTGCGATCGCCTGAGGAGCGAGCTTCCCTACCCGAATTTGAGCGGTCTCTGGATACAGGGCTGCTGCTGCCGGAGTCGTGACCGTGACGATGTAAGGGACTCCGGCAACCGATAGCAGCCTGGCTAGGTCGGCGCTTTCGCGGGTGCCGCCAATCAGCCAGATTCGATCTTGACTTTGATCTTGATTTTGGGCTTGACAAATTCGAGCTTCAGCAGCTGTCAATGCCTGCTACCAGCGCACTTTGTAAAGGTGAAACAGCTCCCCTTCCTGCTGCTTGACGACTTTGGCTCCGGTGGTTTTGATGAGCGATCGCCAGTCAGCCAAACTCTCCAAAAACACTTCTGCGCCCAGGTAAGTCTCTAAAATTGCCCAGTTTTCTGCCAGGGCCTGATCGGGATTGATCACATCAAAAACGAAAACGCCATCGAGTTTCAGCAGGGGCTTCACGGCCTCCATAACGGCCTGCCAATAGTCAAGCGGGTAGTAGCAGCTAAAGCCAGTCGCAATCACCAGGTCAAAGCTCGCAGGCGGATAGTCGAGCTGGTGGGCCGGGCCTTGCCTGACCTCTTTGAACAGCTTAGAGTCGAGCTGAGGGCCGCGCTGATGCAGCGTTTTGACGGCAGTCTCGCTCACATCTTGGCCGTGAAACAGCGCCTGCCAGCTTTTCCACTCGTAGATCAAAAAGCTAAATCCGCAGCCCAAATCTAGACAGTGCTGATTTTTCTTAGGCTTAGCTATCTGCCAAAATGGTGAGGCAATGCGGGAGTTGAGCGAGCCTGCCGCCCAGTCGCGAAAAACAGGCATGGCCTCGACTTCTTCAGGCAGCTCAAAAGACTGACCGGCGTACTCCGCATCAAACCGCTGCGCCACCGCGCCGATCATGGGCAGCCAGGGTACAGATTTAGCCTTTAAAACATCTCCTAGCGGAGATTGGGGCGGTTGATTCGTGCGTTGGACCATCTTGCTGTCCTTTAAGAGCCTTTGATGGCCTTAGTAAAATTGCGTCTGTATGTCTTGTTGCCGACTAAGAAAAACGGCCATAGCAAGGTTAGATAAGCTTTGCCCGTGCTGAAATCTGTGCGGTTAAACCCCTGCCAAAATTTCCAGGCTCCGATGCCATAGGTGCCCAGCAGAATAATGGTAATTAAGGTACTCATTGACGCCTCCCTAGTGTGTTTCCACACTATTCTATAAGTGTCTACAGGCACTCATTATAGCTGTGGCCTCTGGGCTGATTACAGGGGCTAATTACAGGGGCTAATTACAGGGGCTGATTGCGGGGCAATGGCGCAGCCTCTCCTCGAAAATCGCTCAACCCTCTACTTTTAAAAAACTATCTGGAGAGCAACTATGCGTGCAGTAATCATGGCCGGCGGCTCAGGAACCAGACTCAGGCCGCTGACCTGTGACCTGCCAAAGCCCATGGTACCTGTGCTCAATCGCCCCATTGCTGAGCACATTGTCAATCTCCTCAAGCGGCACAGCATCACCGAGATTATCGCCACCCTGTTTTACCTGCCCGATGTCATGCGGGACTATTTTCAAGACGGTCGAGATTTTGGCGTGCAGATTACCTATGCCGTAGAAGAAGACCAGCCCTTAGGCACCGCTGGCAGCATCAAAAATGTCTCTGAATTGCTCGATGACACGTTCCTGGTGATCAGCGGCGATTGCATTACCGATTTTGATCTGCGTAAGGCGATTGATTTTCACCACACAAAGGGCGCAAAGGCCACACTGGTGCTGACCCGCGTGCCTAACCCGATTGAATTTGGCGTCGTGATTACCAACGCGAGCGGGGAAATTGTTCGCTTTTTAGAGAAGCCTTCTACCAGTGAGATTTTTTCAGATACGGTGAATACGGGCATTTATATTTTGGAGCCAGAGGTGCTGGAATATTTGCCGCCTGATTGCGAGCGCGATTTTTCGACCGATCTCTTTCCGCTGCTGCTAGAGAAAGGCGAACCGATGTATGGGTATATCGCTGAGGGTTACTGGTGCGATGTCGGGCATCTCGATGCCTACCGCGAGGCCCATTACGACGCGCTGCAAGGCCGCGTGCAAATTGACTATGCCTACCCTGAGACCAGCCCCGGAATGCACATTGGCAAAAACACCTGGATTGACCCCACGGCCAAAATCATGCCGCCTGTGCTGATTGGTAGCAACTGTCGGATCGGCCCGAGAGCGCTGCTAGAGCCGGGAACGGTGGTGGGGGATAACGTCACCATTGGTAGCGACGCCGATCTCAAGCGCCCGATCATCTGGAATGGGGCGGTGATTGGGGACGATACGCATCTGCGGGCCTGTGTGATTGCTCGCGGTACGCGCGCTGATCGCCGTGCCCAGGTGCTAGAAGGAGCGGTGGTCGGGGCGCTTTCGACGATTGGGGAAGAGGCTCAGATCAGTCCGGGGGTGAGGGTGTGGCCCAGCAAGCTGATAGAGTCTGGCGCAACGCTGAATATCAATTTGATCTGGGGAAAGACGGCGCAGCGCAATCTGTTTGGTCAGCGTGGGGTGGCGGGCCTGGCGAATATTGATATTACCCCCGAGTTTGCGGTGAAGCTAGGCGCGGCCTACGGCTCTACCCTGAAGCCTAACGCCCATGTGACGGTTTCTCGCGATCAGCGCAGCATTTCACGGATGGTGACGCGATCGCTGATTGCCGGCCTGATGTCGGTGGGCGTCAACATCCTCAACCTGGAGGCCATTTCTATTCCGGTGGCCAGAAACGTACTGCCCACTTTAAATGTGGCGGGCGGTATTCATGTGCGGATTCACCCTGACCGCTCTGACCACCTTTTGATTGAGTTTTTTGATGACCAGGGCATCGACATTCCCAAAAGCAAGGAAAAGAAGATTGAGGGAGCCTACTTTAAGGAAAATCTGCGGCGATCGCAAATCCATGAAATCGGCACCGTCACTTACCCGAGCAGCCTGCTAGATATCTACACAACGGCTTTTGAAGAGCACCTGAATGTAGAATCGATTCGCAGCAGCAAGTCGAAAGTGGTGATTGACTATGCCTACGCGGTGTCGGGGGCCGTTTTGCCTCAGCTATTAGGCAAGTTTGGCTGCGATGCGGTGGTGCTCAATGCCAGCTTGAACCCAACGGTGCCCTCAGCGGCAGCCCGTGAACTGCTGTTAGAGCAGCTGGGGAAGGTCGTGCAGGCTTTGCAGGCGACCTTTGGCGTGCAGATATTGGCCAATGGCGAGCAGATGGTACTGGTCGATGAGGTCGGTTCGCCCATTCGCGGTGAAGCGCTGACAGCGCTGATGGCCCACATGATTTTGACCGCGCATCCCCGAGGGACTTTGGTGGTGCCGGTCCATGCGTCAGGGGCAATCGAAGCCATTGCCCGGCGTCACGATGGCCGGGTAATCCGCACTAAGGCCAACCCCACAGCGCTGATGGAAGCCTGCCGCACTCATACGAATGTGGTACTGGGCGGCAGCGGCGATATGGGCTTTATTTTTCCGCAGCTCCATCCGGGGTTTGATGCGATGTTCTGCGTGGCTAAGCTGATTGAGATGCTGCTGATTCAGGAGCGATCGCTCGGCAAAATTTGGGAGGAGCTGCCCCAGATTTCCCACCGCTCCGAGAGCATCCGCTGCCCCTGGAGCATTAAGGGAGCTCTCATGCGCTATCTTGTAGAGACCCATCCAGCCGATAGTTTGGAGCTAGTGGACGGCGTTAAAATAACCGACCTCAGCGGGCAGAACTGGGTGCTGATTTTACCCGATGCGAGTGAGCCCCTTGTGCACATTTTTGCCAATAGCGAGGCCCGAGACTGGGTGGATAGACAGCTGCAAGCGTATCGGCAAAAGGTCCAGCGCTTCATTGAACTAGAGCAGGGAATTAAGGAAGAGACGGTATGAACAACTGCATCTTGATGGCGGAAATTGTGGAGGCTCCTCAGCTGCGCTATACCGCTGATAACCAGACGCCAATCGCTGAATTTGTGGTCAAGTTTCCAGGGCTGCGCGAAGGTGATGCGCCAGGGCAAATTAAGGCAATTGGCTGGGGCAATCTGGCTCAAGAAATTCAAGAGCGTTATCAGGCAGGCGATCGCGTTTTGCTAGAAGGTCGCCTGAGTACAAATACGCTAGAGCGACCCGAAGGCTTCAAAGAAAAACGCGCCGAAATGACCGTTCAACGGGTCAGCCCGATCAGCGATTTGCAGACTGTAGAGATCGCCGAACCAACGCCCATCGCCGAAGGTAAGTTCACCAGTAGCGGTACATCGTCTCCCGCTTCTGTCCCCTCAGCAGCTACGCCCGCCGCGCCCGCCGCCGCTAAACCGGCTGCTGCTGAAGCACCTGATTACGACGATATCCCGTTCTAGCCATGAGGGTTTCATCGATGGGGCCACCAGCTGAATTAACAGCATGGCCTGTCAAGCTAAAGGCCCGCGTTTCGGTGATTTTGACTGAGACAATCTGCCCTTTGAGCGCGCTGATGTCGCCTGGGAAAAAAGTCAGTCGGTTGCCCTGGGTGCGGCCCATCACCTGATTGGGGTCTCTGGGGTTAACCGCTTCTACCAGCACGGTTTCGGTGCGGCCCAGGTAACGATGCGATCGCACTTCAGCCTGCTGCGACACCAAATGATTCAGCTGCTGCAACCTATCCTGCTTAGTCGTCTCATCGAGCTGATTAGCCCACTCAGCCGCAGGCGTGCCGGGCCGGGGCGAATAGGCGGCGGTGTTCACCATGTCAAAGACGATGTCTTCCATCAGCTTGAGGGTGTTTTGAAACTGGGCGTCAGTTTCGCCGGGGAAGGCAGCGATCGCATCTGCACTAATCGAAGCATCGGGCACATAGCGGCGCACCGTATCGATAATCCGCCGGTACTTTTCGTGGGTATAGCCCCGGCCCATCGCCTTCAGCACGTCATTATCGCCCGACTGAAAGGGAATGTGAAAATGCTCACACACCTTGGGCAGCTCGGCGCAGGCTTTGACCAGTCGCTCAGTAAAGTAGCGCGGATGGCTGGTCGCAAAGCGAATCCGCTCAATCCCCGGCACATCGTGCACAAAATGCAGTAGGTCGGTCAGGGTATTCTCACGCCTGCCCTCGGGCGTAATTCCCGGCAGGTCACGCCCGTAAGCATCAATATTTTGGCCCAGCAGCGTCACTTCTTTGTAGCCCTGCTGCCCCAGCTCCACCATCTCAGCGCGGATCGCTTCAGGCGTCCGAGACTGCTCTAGCCCGCGCACACCCGGAACCACGCAGTAAGTGCAGCGCTCATTGCAGCCATAGATCACATTTACCCAGGCAGTGACCTGACTGTCGCGACGAGGCTTAGTGATGTCCTCCATAATATGCACAGGCTCAGTGGCTACCACCTGATTGCCCTGGTCTACCTGTGCCAGCAAGCTTTCTAGCTGATTGGCATGTTGCGGCCCCATCACCAAATCTAGCTCGGGCACTCGCCGCAGCAGATTTTCTCCTTCCTGCTGCGCTACGCAGCCTGCGACGACTAGGGTTATATTCGGATTTTTGCGCTTGCGCTTGGCCTGCTTGCCCAGGTACGAATACACCTTTTGCTCGGCGCTGTCACGAATGGTGCAGGTGTTGTAGAGGACTAAATCCGCTTGTAAGGGATCTTCTTCCCAAGACATGCCCATATCTTCGAGGATGCCTGCCATGCGTTCTGAGTCTGCCTTGTTCATCTGGCAGCCAAAGGTGGTGACGTGATAGCGGCGAGATTCGCTCATGGGAGGTAGGGGAAACGTGTTTTTAGGCATACCATTGTGCCATCAAACGGAAAATCTTGATAGAGAAAATTGCAATTGTTATAAATGTCTGTCGCTAAGTTTCTGATGATAGGTGAGAATGCGGCTACCTCGTACAGCTTGTTCTGCTAGAGAGCCTAATAAATTGACGCAACTGCCATGGAACATAGATACCGATGGTCTAGTTTGGGCTGCGAGTGCTACCCTGACTCGCTCGAAAATGAACCGAGTCCGAAATTGGAATAGAAATGACAAATTCAGAGCCCTGTCCCGGCGATGAATTGAACTCTAAACACCCTCCATGCTTCTCTGTAATAATTTGATAACTGATAGACAATCCTAAACCCGTCCCTTTACCCACTTGCTTTGTTGTAAAAAACGGATCAAAGATGTACGGCTTAATTTCATCGGCAATGCCTGAACCGTTATCAGCTATGCGAACGTCTACCCTATTAGGTTGAGTTAGCTCCGTCGTTATGCAAATTGTGCCTGGCGCTTGGGGCTGACCATTGCTCAGTTGAGACTTCTTTCTTTTAACAGCTTCGATTGAGTTGTATAGAAGATTCATAAACACTTGGTTGAGCTGTCCCGGATAGCATTCTACCAGTGGAATTTCTCCATATTGCTTGATGAGTTGAATATCTGAAGCACCTGCTTGCAGATGTAATTTGTTTTGCAATAGCAGAAGGATGCTATCTAGATTTTCGTGCAAGTTGATGGACTTATATTCTGCTTCGTCTAGGCGAGAAAAAGTTCGCAGTGATTGTACAATCGCTTGAATTCGCTCCGCCCCGGCTCTTATTGAGGTGTACAAACTCGGAAGATCCTCTGCTAAATAATCTAGATCTAGACTATCAAGCACAGCAGCGATCTCTACTGTAGGCTGCGGACACTGTTGTCTATAAAGATTGACCAACTCTAGCAACGAATGAGTGCAGTCGTCGGCATATGCAAGGTTGCCAGCTATGAAGTTAGTTGGATTATTGATTTCGTGAGCAACGCCACCGACCAATCGACCTAGTGCCGACATCTTTTCGCTTTGAACTAGGTTCGACTGCGTTTGCTTCAATTCAGACAGCGTTTGCTTTAACTCTTTAGTTTGTTGAGCAAGTTCTACGGTTCGGTTTTCAACCCGTAGTTCCAACTCTGCGTTGAGCATTTTTAATGCATCAATTGCCTGCTGTCTCTCTAGCTCAGCGCTCGCTCTAGCTGAAAAGAGTTTCAGTAGGTCTTCGTGTAGTCTGCGGGCAAGAATAGGATGACTATCTAAAACTGCCAGGTTTCCCAGAATTTTGCCCCGGTGACTCCGCAGCGACACTCCAACATAGCTTTCGGCTTCAAGCAAGGGTAGCGCTGGCTGGTGAGGAAATAACTGCTGCACCCCACTAGAGCAGTAATAGATATCCTTATTGAGGACAACACCACAGGGGCCTGGTTGCGGATCGTAAGTGATACTAGGCGCAATCTCTCCGTCTTTCCAAAACGCAAGCGTTTGAAGTTGACCATTTTCTAGAAGTTTAGTCAGTAGACAGTGCCGAACATTCAGCGCTACTGCTAAGCTGCGGACTAAGTTTTCAAAAAAAAGCTGTCCGGTTGATGCAGCAGTGTCTCTAACAACTAGCTCAATGATAGCTTCCACCGACGGAGAATTACTACGGGCCTGAACTTCTAAAGAATTACTCATGTGTCCATCAGACTAAAAGAGCGGTCCTTTTTAGAATTCCCGTCTTTAGAGTCCCTCTAAACTGCTTAAAGCTCTCCTGACGGTTTTTTCAATTGCTCAACCTGCCTGCCTATTCATAGCACTTCAGCTCTTATGCACCTTTGATGATCTACAGGCTCCATCACGTAAAATCCTAAATCTTAGACGGAAGTGGTTGCGTAAAATCAAAGCTTTCAGATGCGTTTGCGTAAAATCAACTGAGGTTGAGCGCTCGATCACCCAAAGCTAGGAAAAGGCTAACTTCGGCAAGCAGTCACTCCTAACTTCTAGCTTTGGGCTCTCAAGCATTTTCAGCGATGTAAGCCCTGTCAATCTGATACTCGACAATTTACAATCACATTAGTAGCGACGTTTCCCCTAAAGGAAGTTACAGACGGAAAGCCCTATGGTTGTATCAGATGTTACTGATTTAGAGCAGATCATCATTACAGAGAAACTGCTCTTGCGTCCTAAGCGAGTAACAGACTTCGAGACAGAAAATTTTGCGCTCCATAGTCTGGCACACCAAATGACCAAATCGCCTCGCGACTTACTGCAAAGTTTGGTGACGGTTGCTATGGATATTTGTCAGGCAGGATCGGCTGGCATCAGCGTCCCGGAAATTAAAACAAACGGCGAAGAGGTTTTTCGGTGGGTAGCCCTTGCCGGGGCATATAGCGACGTTGAGCAAACCATACCCCGTTATTCCAGCCTATGTAATATTTGTTTGGAAAGTCGTGAGCCGCAGCTATATCTACATCCTGGAAGGCACTTCAAAAATTTTCAGCGGCTTCAGCCACAAATGGTTGAGTGCTTAGTCATCCCTCTTTTTATCAATAATTCTCCGCTTGGGACTATTTGGATTGTGACCCATGATGACGCCCGGCAATTTGACGCTGAGGATTTGCGGATCATGGTCAGTTTAGCTCAGTTTACTGCCCTCGCACTCTATCAAATGCAAATGCATCATCAGGCCGAGACAGCTACAGCAGAGGAAAGTCTCGCTCGACAAAGCGCGGAAGCTGCTATTCGTCTCAGAGATGAATTTGTCGCGACGGTTTCTCACGAGTTGAGAACGCCGCTCGCCAATATGAAAGTTGCTATTCGAATGCTAACGCTCACTGCCGGAGGAACCCAGCATGAACGATATTTACGAATCCTTGAAACTGAGTGTGACCGCGAAGTTAAGCTGGTAAACAACTTATTGGACTTGCAGCGGCTGGAAGCTGGCATAGAGCCACTGCCCCCCTCATCCGTACTTTTATCGGAGTGGATTCTACCGATTATTGAACCGTTTCAAGAGCGCATGAAAAATCGCCAGCAAGCTTTAAAGCTGTGCGTACCAGATGAGCTACCTCTCCTCATGATCGATACCGTTAAGCTAGAGCGAATCATTACAGAATTGCTTAACAATGCCTGCAAGTATACGCCCGTAGAAGGCATGATTCAGTTCTCAGTCAGCCTGACGCCAAACCTGCTGGAATTCAGCATGAGTAATACTGGAATCGAAATTCCTGCCGCTGACCTGCCCAAGATATTTGACAAGTTTCATCGCGTTACCAAGGGGGCTCAGAAGGAGCAAGGCACAGGGCTAGGGCTAGCCCTCGTGCAAAAGTTGGTTGATTCGATGGAAGGCAAAGTTTTGGCAAAAAGCCAGCATCAGACCACCACATTTACTATTGTCTTGCCTAGAGCTGATGCTGCTTGATAGCCGTCACCTTTATCTTGGGCGGTGTTACCTCAGCTTCTTATTTCATCGCAACCAGTGCGGGCTGATTGAGGAGAGCCATCTGGGTATCCCAGAACTCGACCCATAAATCGCAGTACTGCTTGCATAGATCGGTAATTAGTTCGTACTGTTCTGGGACAAGAGCTTGCATGAGAACATACCAAAGATCATCTTCATGGGCATCATCATTGGCTTCTGCTTGTGAATCACTGCTCGTTCCATGACAGCGATAATATCCGGAGCTAACAGACACTCCTATGGCTTTAGTATTTTCGCGTAATGGCGCACTAAAGAGCACTACCTCTTCCTCTGCAACTGCTAGCAAGCTAGTAACTTTGCCAAAGTCATTAAAACTGTCTTCCAGGTAGGTTCGCACCTTTTGTGCGACTTCTGACGGAGTGTATGAGTGCCGCTCTTCGGGCATGACCCCCAAACTGTCTAGCAGTTGTTCAAAGAGAGGATAGTGGGCATAGCACGGGTTACCCCGATAGTAGCCAGATGCATCAGTACCCGGCTGAAAACCAAACTCGTCTAACGTATTTAAGGTTAATAAGAAGCGTGCCTGCATCTTACTCCCAGGAGCCAGTCGAGACTCTACTTGACGACTTTGGTATTGGGCTACCAGGAGAGCATCGGTAAAAGTCTGGACGATCGCGTACCGATATTCCAGGTGGATATGTTTCAGCTGCTCTGAATTGAAACGCCCCTGGTTCAATGCTTGAATAGCAGGGTGAACCGCAATTGAATGCTGCTGAAGCCGCTGTTTTAAGTTCATTATGAACTGTTTGTTCTGCAACCATAGGTCTTCTGGCATAGATTTTTGGATCGCAACTCTAGCAAGCTGACGGGGATCGTCAAGTACTGTCATTAAACTTTCCTCATAGTAGAAGTGTGAGCACACACGTTCAGAATAATTGTTTCCGTTTCTTTATTCCATATTTAAGTCAATCTTCCGGAAAGAGACGTAGATAGTGACAGCAACTCACTGTTTGCTGGCGCGTTGAAGGTTCATCAAGCTGACTGCCCGACAGCCGGTCAACCGCTCTGGTCGCTGAATCCATCCGAGATAGCACTCTTAAAGTTCTACGCGCTGCCCTCTTTGTATTCGCAGGGACAACACGTACGAGTTGCGATCTATGAGTAGGATTTGGAAGTTTCGTTCATTGTCAATCCCAAAGTTGATGAAAACGCGCTGCTATTTTTTTAGGTAAGCACCTCGTTCAATCTGAGATAGCAGAACTACTGTTGAGGTTTCTTCAAGATCCGCCTATGGGCATCGAGCTATTTAGCTGACTGCCCGGCTGTCCTAGCTGACTGAGCGGCGGCTGCGGGCGAGGTTGACTATTTGGCAAGTGCAACGTAACTTGCCCTGCCAAATTGTGACGTAAGAATTTCACGTAGTGGCCTAGCATCGTCGCCGTTGCTGTTAAGGAATTACCCGTTGGCTCATATTCTTCCAGTAAGAACTGTTTGCCCTGTGGGCTCAGCCAAACTTCTTTTAAGGCAGTTTTGACAATCTTGACCATACGCCGCTCAGCCAGACTGTTGATGAGATTTTGGCGATCGCTCACTGGCACTTTCTGACCCAGCTGACCAGGCGTCATCGTCCCTTTGCAGGCCTTTAAAATCTTCAGCTCATCTGGCGTTACCGGCAAGCTGGTAGTGTCCAGAGATAGCAAGGTTTTGCCGGGTGGCGCTATAGAAAACTTGGCAGTCTCGCTACTGTACGCGACCAACCCCTTCGCCCCTAGAGACTGACAAATGCGATCACGCTCAGATGCGGATGTTTTGCGACTGGGACTCAAATCAACCACTTTGCCGCGGTAATCCTCGCAGCCCAGTAGCTTCAGCAGAAATTTCAGCTCGCTCGTTGTCAGGCTCATTGCATACCCCCCTTCCCTGTATCAACCTCTAGAAAGCTCAATCAGTCTGATAAAACTTGATAGCGCATACCTACTTTTACCCTTTTTTCGCGCAGTGCCAGCAGAGTTTGCGATCGCAACTATTCACCAAAAACACTAACGTGAGAACCAGTTTCCTAACGACTGAGCCTTTTTTCAATTTCAGCTTTCACAGCATCCGGGTCGGCTGGTAAGTGAACAGCAGGGTTGGCATACTCACTGGTCACTTCTTCCAGCGTTGACTCGTGATAGCCGACTTTAAAGTCGGTAAACTTCAATCCGTGGGCCGTGCTAATCACTACCGTCTTGTCAGTTGATTTGATCACGCCGCGCTTGATTAGCTTAGTCAGCACGGCCAGCGCAACACCGGTATGCGGACAGGTGAACATCCCGGTCAAGTCAGCATGGGCGGAGGCAGCGGCCAGTTCGCTTTCGGTAGCCTGTTCAACAATGCCATTCGTCTCTACTATCGCCTTTGTCGCTTTCTCATAGCTAACCGGGTTACCAATCCGGATGGCATTAGCCAGGGTATTTTGCGCAGTCACGCTAATTTTTTCTTTGAATCCGTTCTTAAAAGACTCATAAAAAGGATTGGCCCTGGCGGCTTGCGCGGCGACTAACCTGGGCATTCGAGTGATTAGCCCCAGATCCATCATCAGTTGAAATCCCTGGTAGAGCGCACTGATGTTGCCGAGATTTCCCACAGGGATAAGAATCCAGTCAGGCACTTCCCAATCGAACTGCCGAATGATTTCGATGCCGACCGTTTTTTGGCCTTCAATGCGCAGACTGTTCATCGAGTTGGCCAAGTAGATCGAGTTGTCTTGCGTCACTTCCTGGACAATTTCCATACAGCCATCGAAGTCGGTGTCGAGCGCAAGCACATGCGCACCGTTGGCCACTGGCTGGATTAGCTGCGCCGTACTAACTTTACCCGCAGGCAAAAATATGACTGCCGGGATGCCAGCGTAAGCCGCATAAGCTGCGAGGGCGGCACTGGTGTCACCCGTACTCGCACAGGCCACGGCTTTCACACTGCTACCCTGAGCCATCATCTGTTTGACGACGCTTACCAGCACAGTCATGCCCAGGTCTTTAAAGCTGCCGGTGTGGCTGACGCCGCAGAGCTTAATCCATAGGTCGGGGACGCCGAGCTGCTGTCCCAAGCGCTCGGCCCAAAACAAGTTGGTGTTGCCTTCGCACATACTGACGATATTTTCGTCAGCCAGCGAAGGAATCACCCACTCCCGCATCCCCCACACGCCACTACCGTAGGGCCATTTCGTAGTGCCGACCCGCGAGTCAAATAGTTGCCGCCATTGAGAGGCGTCGCGTTTTTTGAGCGGTTCACGCTCGTGATGGACTTCCAGCAGGTTGCCGCAGGACGGGCAGCGGTAGATCACGTCAAAAATCGAGTGCTTGGCGGAGCAGCCTGCAATGCAGCGAAAGTA
>JBBSNR010000046.1:0-12655 GCA_038260635.1 Phormidesmidales cyanobacterium | reverse complement strand
TTTCTCCATATTTCTTTACACTGAGTAAAGGCGTCAACTCAATTACCTTTCCATGCTGCTAGAAACCAATCAAAGGGCCAAGCTCGATCCGTCTGATGATACGCTGTTTTACGATTCACCGCGCTTTGTTACCCATGTAGATGAAGGGTTTATTGCTCAGCTCACGCAGCTTTATCGCGATCGCATCTCTCCCGACAGCCGCGTCTTAGATATGATGAGCAGCTGGGTATCGCACCTGCCGACTGCCGACATCGCTTATGCCCATGTCGAAGGCCACGGCCTCAATGCCGAAGAGCTGGCGCGTAACCCGCAGCTCGACCATTACTTTGTGCAAAACCTCAATCAAAATCAGACTTTACCCTTAGAAGACTGCTCTTTTGATGCGGTTATCAATACGGTCTCTGTTCAATACATTCAGTACCCTGAGCAGGTTTTTGCTGAGGTATACCGGGTGCTTAAGCCGGGTGGCATTGCTATTTTTAGCTTTTCTAATCGGATGTTTTATCAGAAGGCGATCGCTGCCTGGCGAGAGAGCAGCGAAGCGGGCCGGGTTGCCCTGGTCAAACGCTATTTTGAAGCGGTGCCCGGCTTCGGCAATATCGAAACGATTGCCAAAATATCAGAAGCGCCCACTATCTTACAGATGATGGGCATCGGCGGCGGCGACCCGTTTTACGCGGTGATGGCTGAGCGGATGGAGCCATTGGTCGATTTGACAGCGCCTTAATCGGTCAAAATCATCGCCGTCATCTCAGTCTGTAGGTCTTGGGTCAGGGTGGCGATCTCACTTCTGCGTTTAGCCCTATAGTCGGCTAGCCGCTGATTGACCACGATCGGCTGACCCACCGTGACAATTGCCTTCTGCTTGCCAAGCTGCGGACGTTTGGTCGATTTCCCTTTAATTCTGTTAACCATATCGCGCAGCAGCAGCGTAGTTTCTGCGAAGCGATCAGCGCTGGGATGCTCTTTTACGTAGTGTCCGGTGACGGCCACAAAGCTCTCCATCAAGCGCATGTGCCACATGCGCAAATCAGCTTCTTCGGCCACTCGGTCGGCGAGCCCGCGCGCAACCGGCGATAGGTTAGCGGCATCTTCGCGAAAAATCCGATTCCATCCTGCCTGCTCTAGCCTGCGGCAGCGGTCAATCAGACTGCCCTTAGGCCGCAGGTCAAAATAGTCTTCCGAAATCTGTAGGGCCTCATCCATCAGGGTTCTCAGCCGTTCAGCGAGTTGGGTATTAGGCTCTCCCTTCCCTTCAGATGAGGCAAAATCTACACCGTAAAACTCGTGGTAATACCCCTCCATCAGCGTCAGTAGATGCTCAGCTAGCCGATAGAGACGGCCATAGAGTTCGGATTGGCTGCTGGAAGGATTGGTGCGATCGCCTCCAAAAAGCTGCTGAAGCGATTCGCTTTCCGCCTGAGTCGGCAGGCCCAATCCACTGTCCATCTCCAGCTGAGCGATCAGCTCGCTTAGCTGCTGCCAGGGTGCGGCCAGATAGCGATACTGAATGCCCACCGGCAAAATCACCACTGATTCAGACCGGCCCTGTGCCTGCAAGTCTTCCGCACACCAAAAGGCCAGCTGAGCAATACCGGGTTCGAGCGGGCTAACAATTTCATTGTGGCCATTGTTGCCGCCTTCGGGTGCCGCCGCCAGCGGAAACTGCCCGTCTACAAATAGGCGGCGAGCGGTCTTCAGCGCCAAAATGTCCAGCTTGCCGCGCTGAATAGGTATCCCACCCAAGCGCGAAAACACCCAGCTCAAATAGCTCCCCGCCCACAGTGGAATGCCCCGGTCATAGATGAAGTGGGCGTGCGTTGTCGCCAAGTGAAAGCCCATTTCTCGGGCAGTTTGCGGTAGATCCTGCCAGAGCAAATGACCAAGTACATAGGGGTCTGTCGGGCTGGGATGGCGAAACGCTATTAAGAGCCGCATCTTGCCAGCATCAAAATCGCGGTACAGATTTGCCAGCGTCTCTACATTGCGCGTCTCAATCTCTGCTACGTCAGTCTGCCACGCCGTCCACACGGGTATCAGCGGCTGCATCACCCGCCTCAGCCAGGGACTATAGTTTGGCGGAATAAAATTTAGAGCAGGCTGAGCGCGACTAAGAGCAGGAGACATGCAGCAAACAGGCTAAACAGTGACGAATCAAGATCGGCAGATAAGATCTCTATATCAGCTTGCCCTGCTTTGTCACGGACTGGCCGTTTCGTCAGCCACTTTTAAGCCTCACACAGCTTTTGGCTCAGCTATTGTAGGGCTTCGAGCTATTGCAGGGCTTCGGGATAGATGCGAGCAATCTCATCAAATTCGCGGTCGATTTCCTCAACGGGCCGCTGACTGTAGCGCACAGACATATCCAGCAGCTTCAGTCTTTCGATGCACATGCGGCTGCGGGTGACTTTTTCAGTGGTATGAGCTTTAAAGCCCTCTGCAAAAGTCGCGACAAAGCCCAAAACAGCGGCAATTGTGCAAGACAGTTTCCAGCCTGCTACACCCGCCCCAATCACCGGCCCCTGCGTTGCTGCCAAGGTTGTAATGACGGTGGTTGCCGCCGCGCTAAAAATAGAGGTGAAAAACAGCACGGCATTCAGCCGATTCACCTGGTTAGACATATTGGTCGAACACTCGATGCTTTTCGCAATATTGCGAATAATTCGCTCAGGGATATCTACTCGGGGTTCCATCTGGTTGTTTCTCCTGGATACCGGCTTGATTTTGGCAACGCCCAAAGTGCCTGCCGGATCAGTTGACGGCTAGATCCGCTGATACTGCATCCCCGGCAGCTGAGTTACCAGGCCCAGTAGCTCTAGCTGCATCAGTGCGCTCAGCAACTCAGCCGTGGTCACTCGGGCCAGCGGCACAATTTTATCTAGAATGGCTGGCTCGGTAGGCACCGCGTCTAAAACTTGACACAGAAGCGGGGATAACTCGGGTAGAAAAACTTCCGTAGTAGCAGTCAGCTCGGCAGGACTAACTGCTTTAGACTCTGGTAAAGCGGCCTCAGCACTCCTTTCTGTGATGGGTTCTCCGCTGGCTTGCCCAGGCATATCTACAGCAACAGGCGGGATCGCTGCTAAAGCCTCGATCAATATCTGCTCACTTAAAATTATCTGCGCGCCCTGATTGATCAAATGTAGACAGCCTTCTCCCTGAGTGTTGTCCAGGGCACAGGGCAGCGCGTATACCTCGCGGCAATAGTCATTGGCTAAGCGAGCGGTGATCAGTGCGCCAGAGCGGGCTGGGGCCTCGGTGACTAAGAGGGCGCGGCTGAGCCCAGCGATAATCCGGTTGCGCCGAGGAAAATGCGTTTTATTGGGCAAGGTGCCGTCGGGATATTCGCTCACAGTCAGGCCGGTGGCGATAATTTGCTCATAGAGCGCCTGATTGCGATGGGGATAAACCACATCAACCCCAGTCCCCAATACGGCTATCGTCAAACCCTTGAGCTTTAAACAGCCGCTGTGAGCCTCAGTGTCTATCCCCGCTGCCAGCCCAGATACAATGATGGCTCCCTGGCGAGTCAGCTGATGGCTCAGCCGCTGCGTCCAGCGTTTGCCATAGACCGACGGAGCGCGCGTCCCGACAATCCCTACCGTCAGCGCATTGGGCGGATGATTTGGCCGCAGATGACCGCGATAGTAGAGGACGGGCGGCGGATCGTGAATGGCAAACAGCAGTGCCGGATAGTCGGGATCAGCAGGGGTCCAAAATGACTGATTTTCTTTTTCGTGCTGGGCTAGCAGAGCCTCGGGTTTTAACTTTGGCCGCTGGGCTGTAATTTTTTCGGCACTCAGCAGACCAATGCCATCGACTGCTAAAAGCTCACTGGCGGGGGCTTGCCAGGCTGCGGCCAAAGAGCCGAAATGCTCCCACAGTTGTTTGACTGTCACTGGCCCAACGTCTTTAAGGCGCGACCACGCCAGCCAATATGCCCTTTCTTCGCTCAAGACCGTTGCCTCATGCCGTCGAGTTTTAGAATGCCCACCGCTTAGCCTGCCTGAGCTACGGTAAACTTTACCCGATGGCACCTAAGGAGCGAGCCTGTGGCTGAGCTAAAGGCACTGATTTTTGATGTAGATGGCACGCTCGCTGAGACGGAGCGCGACGGTCACCGGCCAGCGTTTAACCAGGCGTTTGCCGATGCGGGGTTGGATTGGCACTGGTCGGTGGAGCGCTATGGCGAACTGCTTGAGGTCTCAGGCGGTAAGGAGCGAATGAGCGCCTTTGTACAGCAGTCCCAGCCTGATTTTGTGCTGCCGGGTGAGTTTGCCGATCTCAGCGAGTTTATTAAGTCGCTGCACGCCGCTAAGACTCGGTACTACGAGCAGGCAGCGGCAGCGGGCAAAATTCCGCTGCGGCCTGGGGTAGAGCGGCTGCTCGGTGAAGCTAGAGCGCAGGGGGTGAGGCTGGCGATCGCTACCACCACCACCCCAGCCAATGTCAAAGCGCTATTGGAAAACACCCTGGGCGCAGAGAGCCTTGACTGGTTTGAGGTGATTGCCGCAGGCGACATGGTGCCTGAAAAAAAGCCTGCCCCCGACATTTTTGAATACGCGCTGGCGCATCTCAAGCTACCGCCTGAAAATTGTCTGGCGTTTGAAGATACTAATAATGGCCTGCTTTCAGCCGTGCAAACCGGGCTCAAAACCGTAGTCACCGTGAATGACTATACCTGGCAGCAAGACTTTTCTAAGGCAGCACTGGTGATTAGCGACTTGGGCGAACTGGGCACCCCGTTTAAGGTGATTTCGGGCCAGGTCGGCGATGCCCGCTATTTTGATGTGGCGCTGGCCCGCACGCTTTGCGCCGCTTAACCGGTTTACTTACCTGGTCTATGACTTTAGCGATGCGGGCTTATCAAAGGTTCCGAATTGGGACTATGTGGGGCCGTTGGTATAAAGCTGCCAGGCCTGCCAAAAGATATAGGCAGAGAGCACTACCAGCATGGCTTTGAAGAGCTGAGTGACGTTGCGATCGCTCAGCTTTGGCAAAAACCGAGTGCTGAACTGCACCCCTATGAGCCCGCCTGCTCCCAGAATTAGCCCAGCTGTAAAGTTGATATTTTGATTGACCGCATGGCCCAGGCAAGCCGCAATTGAAGTGATGACGATCACGCCCAGGCTAGTGCGCACCGCTGACTTAATGCTCTCACCCAGCAGCAAAATTTGCAGCGGCACCAAAATCACCCCGCCCCCCACGCCAAACAAACCGGCCATAAAGCCCGCTACAGAGCCGGTAATGATCCGCGCTAGCACGGGGTTAATCGCCGGACCAGAAGCGGTTCGCGACTCTCTAAACCGCGCTGTTCGGATTACTTGTTTTTTGAGCGAAACCAGGTAGAGGTTACTCAGCAGCAGTAGGCCAAACCCAACCAGCAGCCAATGGTCGGGAATGCGATCGCCTAGCATCGCCCCCAAAAATGCTGTGACCAGGGCAGGCACGCCCAGCATCACAATTTGCTTCGTATGCCGGTAGCCCATCCGCCAGTTTTGTAAACTGCCCGCGGTGGAAGTCACCAAAATTGCCAGACTGCTAGTAGCGGTGGCCTGCACCGGCACAAACCCAAGCTGTACCAGCACTGGCACTAGCAGCGTCCCGCCCCCGATTCCTAAAAAACCGGCCAATATGCCAGAGATCAGCCCTGTCACCGACAATAAAATAACTGCGCTGAGCGTCACACTTCTACCCACCTAGAAATGAATAGATTAGCCCTCATCCGCCCTTTAGGAAAGAATCGGGGTCAGATCTATATATTCTTCAATCGTAGCTGCCAAGCTGTTGAACATACTGTCGCGCTGCTCACGATAGTTGGCAATACCCGTGGGCAGAGACTTTAATCCCCGTTGCTGACGCAGCCGGTTGAGCCACGCCCGCCGCCAGGGGCCGTTATCAAAAATGCCGTGCAAATAAGTCCCCCACACGGACTGCGCCTGATCGACAATCCCAAGACTGCGATCGTCAAAAATAGCCATAAATGAGTTGTCCACTTCGCCGCTTGTTGACATCACCAGCTGAGTGCGGCCCTGATGAATTTCGTAGCCGATTACCGGCAGCCCCTCTTGAGGATACTTGGAGCTGACTGTGCGCTGCCGGGCAATTTTTTGCTGCGTGATCACTGTTCGCAATGGCAGCAGCCCTAACCCGTCAAACCGACCCTCTTGCCCTTCCAAACCTTCGGGATCAGCCAGCATCTGACCCATGATCTGAAATCCGCCGCAGATTCCGATCACCGTTCCCCCGGCTGCGGCGTAGTTGCAGATGGCTTCTGCCATACCGGTTTGCTGTAGGGTCAGTAGGTCAGAAATAGTGGTTTTAGTCCCAGGCAAAATTACCGCGTCTGGGTAGCCCAATTCGTCCTTGGGGCTCAGATATTTCACATTAACCGAAGGCTCAGCCTCTAAAGCGTCGAAGTCAGTAAAGTTAGAAATCCGGGGCAGACGAATCACCGCTATGGTAATCTCGGCTTTGGTTTTGACCGCTGGCCGCTCTAAGAGCGAGAGCGAATCTTCAGCCGGGAAAGCTTCATCAATCCACGGGATCACGCCTATCACCGGAATGCCCGTGCGCTCCTCTAGCCAGTCAATTCCCGGCTGCAAGATTGAGCGCTGCCCGCGAAACTTATTGATCACAATGCCTTTGATCAGCGATCGCTCCTCTGGCTCCAGCAGCTCTAGCGTCCCGACGATATGGGCAAATACGCCACCCCGGTCAATATCAGCCACCAGAATCGTCGGTGCCTCAAGGTAAGTTGCAATTCGCATATTGGCCAAATCGCGATGCTTAAGGTTGATTTCGGCGGGGCTACCGGCCCCCTCGCAAATCAGCAGGTCAAACTCCTGACTCAGACGGGCCAGGCTCTCTTGAATAGCCTGCCAGCCCGTACTAAAAAAATCTTCGTAGTACTTCTCTGCGGTGATCCGGCCAATCGGTCGTCCCTTCAAGATCACCTGAGAAGTGTGGTCGCCCTGCGGCTTTAATAGGATCGGATTCATCTCCGCCTGAGGAGGAACCCCCGCCGCCCAAGCCTGCACCGCCTGCGCGTAGCCAATTTCAGCGCCACTGGTGCTGACGTAAGAATTCAGGGCCATATTCTGCCCTTTGAAAGGAGCCACTCGCCAACCTCGGCGGCTCAAAATGCGGCAAAGAGCGGTCACCAACATGGATTTTCCCGCGTGAGATGTAGTCCCCACGACCATTATTGATTTCACCAATTGCTCCCCTCAATATTTGTACCCCCTCACATTACCCAAAGTTGGCCAATTGTGAGGCAAAAGATGGGTGGAATCACGAATACGCCGGTTATCACTGACAGGCTAATTGCAGCTGCTAACCCAGCCAATCAGGCCGGCGTAACCACCGCGCCACCGCATTTTTTATATAGTCCGCCAGGCTTGCTCGCCGATCCGGACAGCCCTGAGATTGCCAGCGCTCCAAGAGCTGACGCCCGAGTGGGGTCAGTCTGAAGCTGTCGGTCAGTCCCTGCCCGTCTACCTCACGGCGTAAGATGCCTACGGTCGTGAGCCACAGCAGCTCGGTTTCGGTAGCAACTTCTGAAAGCGGCTGCCGGGTATAGCCCTTGAGCATACCACTATCTTCAGCAATCACTGGCACGCTGACGCTGGTCAGCCGCATCTCAGCCAGCAGCTGGGGGTAGAAAGGAGAGCACCAAACGGCTCTTTCGGCCCTTTGGATAGCTTTGTTGGCGTATTGCATGGCTCTGGGGCGATCGCCCTCATCCTGTGAGGCACCGCCGCTATTTCGCGATATTTTCATCTGGCACACTCTCTAGCTGGCGAGGCCACAGCTGCTTCAGCTTCTCTATTAGCACCAGGCCAACAAACGGCAGTCCCTCTATTAAATAGCGACGCCACAATCGTCTGGGCTCAGAGAGCAAGCGATGCAACCACTCCAAGCCTAGCTCACTGATGTATTGAGGCGCTCTGGACTTACAGCCTGCCTCAAAGTCGATGGCAGCGCCAACCGCCATGAAAATATCAATCTCGGGCAGCTGGTCGCGGTGAGCAACAATCCATTTTTCCTGCTTAGGCGCACCCAAGCACACAGCCACTACAGTAGCAGACGAGCTTTTGATCAAAGAGACGATTTTTGCACATTCTTCAGGGCAGTGCTCAAAGCCAAACGAGGGAGAATATTCTCCAATCACGATATCTCTGCCGATACCCGCGTTAAGCCGGTTTTGGGCAGCTTTGGCAACCCCCGGCGCGCCGCCCAGCAAAAATATCTTGACCTGCCGGTTGTGCCGGTGGTAGTCGCAAAACCACGGCAGCAGGTCTGCGCCCGATAGCTTGGCCTTTAGCGGTTTGCCCAAAAATCTAGAGGCATACATCAAAATCTGACTGTCGCAGATCTTAAAGTCTGCCTGCTGATACACCAGAACAAAGTCAGAATCACGGCGCAGCTTCATCAGGTGATCTACATTTGGAGTAAAGACCACTCCTTTTTTGAGACGCGACAGCAGCTCTTGCTTAGAAAAATTATCAAAATCGACGCCTAAAATATTTACTTTAGAGGGCGGCTGAGCGGGGGTGACAGCGTTCTGCGAACCAGCAGCAGCGGCCAAAATCACCGCGCAGCCACCCCCGCTGCCAGCCTGCTCCGAGCCGCTCACAAGATGAGTCGCCTTGCCCTCAGCAGCAGGCGGTGCATTTTCCGAGGGCGATGCTGGGTCAAATGGAGGGGTATTCATGTTTAAGAACGGCTATTTCCATGTGTAAGGAGGAAAGAAGCTTCTACCTTAAGCATGGATGATAAAGCTATACAGACATTATAAGAAAGGCTTGAGGAGCAAGTAAGAAGTTAGGGTCAGGTAGCTAGACGTGGTTTTTTCGCAGAAGTTCCGATCAAGCTAGCAAACAGGCTAGGGCTTAACAGCTTCGAGTCTTATCGTAATTTTTCATAGCAGAAAAGCAATTTGGGCAGGCGTTTAACCCTGCCCAAATTGCTCAACCGGCATGTGGCATAGTCGTCAGATGACACTAGCAGCCAATATTAGCTGGGATGCTAGAACTGAGACATTAAAACTGGGGTGCTAGGATTCGAACCTAGGAATGGCGAGACCAAAACCCGCTGCCTTACCACTTGGCGACACCCCATCGCTTTTGCCTGAGTATTGTAGCATCGGCTGCGTAGTTTGCTAAAGGGGGGCAAAGATATCTTTTGCAGACATTTTTTTAGGCGCCATCAGACGGCGTTTAGAGTAGTCCGATTGAACCGATGGCCACCCGGCTGTTCGGTGTGAAGCCTGAGCCTGGCTTAAACTGGTGAATATGTTTCTCCAACACCTGCACCTACAGCATTTCCGCAACTACAGCAGTCAGTCTGTGGTTTTTGATGCGTCAAAGACGATTCTGCTGGGGGACAATGCTCAGGGCAAATCGAATTTGTTGGAGGCAGTGGAGCTGCTGGCAACGCTGAAGTCGCATCGGACGAGCCGCGATCGCGATCTAGTCCAAGAAGGGACCACCACTGGCCACATCAAAGCTCAGCTCCAGCGAGATTTGGGGGTGGCCGATCTCAATCTGGTGCTGAGAAACGGCGGTCGTCGGGCGGTTCTGCTGAATGGCGAAACCCTCAAGCGCCAGCAAGATTTTTTGGGCCATCTCAATGCCGTCCAGTTTTCTAGCCTGGATCTGGATCTGGTGCGCGGTGGCCCCGGTGAAAGGCGCATCTGGATAGATACGCTGCTCACTCAGCTAGAGCCCGTCTATGCCTACATTTTGCAGCAGTACACTCAGGTGCTCAAGCAGCGCAACGCCCTGATCAAGCAGCAGACGGCTGAAGTTACCGACCAGCCGCTCGACCCAGCACAAATGGCGCTTTGGGATGCGCAGCTAGCCACCGCAGGCACGCGGGTGAGTCGGCGGCGATCGCGCGTGCTCCAGCGCCTGGCCCCGCTTGCCCAATCCTGGCATCAGGCGATTAGCGGCGATACCGAAACTCTCACCATCAGCTATCAGCCCAATGTGCCCTTAGCCGCAGACGACCCCGGCCTGATTCAACAGGCCTTTCTCGATAAAATTCAGTCTCGCGCCGTAGCCGAATATCACCAGCGCACTTCCCTGGTTGGCCCCCACCGAGACGATGTAGAGTTTGTGATCAACCAAACGCCCGCCCGGCAGTACGGGTCTCAAGGGCAGCAGCGTACGCTGGTTTTGGCCCTGAAGCTCGCCGAACTAGAGCTGATCGAAGCGGTAATTGGCGAGCCGCCCTTGCTGCTGCTAGACGATGTGCTCGCCGAACTCGATCTAAGGCGGCAAAATCAGCTGCTAGAAACCATTCAAGATCGCTTTCAAACGCTGATTACCACTACCCACCTGGGGGCCTTCGATGCTCAGTGGCTGAAAGCCTCTCAGATTTTGACCGTGCGTCACGGCCAGCTAGAACTTGCTCAGCGCCTGATCTAGCAAGTCTACAGCCTGGTCTACTTCAGCCGCGCTGACAATCAAAGGCGGCACCAGGCGGACTACCTTTGGCCCTGCCGGTATCACCAGCAAGCCTTCTGCCAAAGCCGCCTTGACAATATCTAGCGCTACGGTATCTGTGTCTTCTCGCAGTACTAGACCGTTAATTAGGCCCCAGCCGCGTACGCCCGCGCACAGGTGAGAATGCTTTTGAGCGATCGCCTTCAGCCCTTTTCTGAGCTGCTTGCCGCGCGATCGCACATTTGCCAGCAAATCTGTCGCTTCTAGCGTTTGACACACTTTGAGCGCCACCCCACAGACAAATGGGTTGCCGCCAAAGGTAGTGCCATGCTCACTTGCCTTAAAGATGTCGCAGTGCCGCTTAGCCAAAACAGCGCCAATCGGCACCCCGCCACCTAAGCCCTTAGCTGATGTAAAGATATCCGGTTCCACACCTACTGTCTCGTACCCCCACAGGTTGCCTGTGCGTCCCATGCCGACCTGCACCTCATCGAGAATCAGTAAAATCCCTGTTTCGTCACAGAGCTGGCGAATCTGCTTGAAATACACCGGATTGCCCGGACAAACGCCGCCTTCCCCCTGCATTGGCTCTAGTAAAATAGCCGCGACCTGACGCTGCTCGGCATCGAGCTGGGCGATCGCCTCTTTCAAAGCTTCAATATCGTTGTACGGCACATAGTGAAAGCCCGGCACCAGCGGATTAAAGTTCTTCTGATATTTAGGCTGACCCGTTGCGGTTACCGTCGCTAGCGTTCTGCCGTGAAAACTGGCGTTTGCTGTAATGATGACGGGTGTCTCTATACCCAGCTCAGTGTGAGCGTACTTGCGGGCTAATTTGATCGCCCCTTCGTTAGCTTCAGCCCCCGAATTGCAAAAGAAAACGCGATCAGCGCAGGAGTGCTCGGTCAGCCACTGGGCCAGAGCGCCCTGCTCAGGAATGTAGTAAAGATTAGAAACATGGTGCAGCTTTTTAATCTGTGTTGTGACCGCTTCCACCATCTGCGGGTGAGCATGACCGAGCAAGCAAGTGGCAATGCCCGCGACAAAGTCTAAATACTCACGTCCATCAGCATCCCAAACCCGGCACCCTTCACCTCGCTCCAGCGCGATTGGAAAGCGACCATAAGTCGCCATCACATGCTGGTCAAAAACCTCTGGCTGAAAAGCCGAAGCCGAAGACACGCTAGCCTCGTTGAGAGGAGCATCCGAAAGTAGAGTTTGAGGGGCCATAAAAGTTTTGGTAGGGGAGAAAGGTGTCCAAGCTCTGAAGCATCAGCCGAGAGCCTTTTGTGAAGTACCGCTGCTAACAGATAGCTTAAACGATACATCCTCCTTCAGATTACCGAGATAAAGAGCCAATCGGCCTCAAAAGTTGTAAGCGATCGCTGACATTCTGCAAACCCAACAGCCCGCCCATGCAGATTCAGAAAAACCTGTCATGGCCTGACAGTAAACTGCCCATAAATAAGGCTAGCCCCGGTCAGAGCTAGCCTCAGGTATTGATCGGTCGCATGGCAAAGACCGTAAATAGTAGATGGTTGAGACGCCGACTAGCCGCTAAAGCTATTGATCAGCCAGCTGAATAGTCAGGTTCAAAGGCGTATCTTCGCCCTGTAAAGAAACTTCCAGGACATAGGTTTTGCCCAGAGCCGGATTTGCCCAGACAATATCTAAGGGGCCTGGAGCCGACCTCATCGCCCGCTTGTCTATGTCGCCGTCCCAGAGACGCAGCTGGCCGCCATCTGGCAGCGTGGCCACTACCGTCAGCTGACTGGCGGCGTAGGTCACACACAGTGTCAGCACACCGCGAGCGGTTACCCAGTTTCTGGTCTCCTGGGGCTGATCGAGCGTGATAGCAAATGTGAGCGCGCCCAAAATCTCTTGGACAGCCAGCATAGAAAGCGCAATCTGCTGCTCCGGCAGCGCCGAGTCGTAGCCCCCTGCCATCTGAGTAAGCTCTTGAATAACCGCTGCTTGAGCAGAGCGATCTGAGCGATAGGCAGGCACCAGCACTAGGTTGGCAATAGGCTCTAGCAGGTCAGCCTGTTCTGGAAACAGATCTTCTACTGCTCGCACCAGCCGTATGCCCTGCTTCATGGGTGACCTGGCCATCGCCTGACACCGCTCAAACAGCGTATTCAGCAGCCTCTCTGGCAGCAAGCCAGGGACGCCCAGAGTGCCCATATGAGCGCTCCATAGCGGTG
>JBBSNR010000045.1:0-12885 GCA_038260635.1 Phormidesmidales cyanobacterium | reverse complement strand
GAGGGTCTCGTTAATTCTCTCTTCCAAATTATTCAAATTTCTAGGTGCTACTCCTCGCCTCCAGTAAGGTCGCCGTGGCAACCGCTCCCTTCAGCGCCTAATGAATATAACGCTCCTCGTAGGACAGTGTCAACCTGAATTGGCAAATTTTTTTTATGCCGCTAAATTTCCCTCTGTGCAATTGATTCAGCGATTTTCCTGATTTGGAATCTAGCTAATGAGCCTGGTTTAGGCTCTTTTTTTTTGAAAAAAGTTTTTTGGCATGGCGGCGCTGCTCAATGTGGAGAGTTTGTGTTGCCCTATACGAAACGGCTGTAGGACATCTGGCTCTATGCTGGATGCGTTGCCATTATTTTTTAGCGAATCATGCTGCCGAGTTGGATAGTTTTGGATGGGCTGCTGACGAGTTGGTTGCAGGAGGATATTGGTCGGGGCGATCGCACCACATCGGGACTAGCTGAGCTCGCGATGAAGCCAGGCAAGGCTCAGTGGGTAGCAAAAGAGGAAGGGGTGATCGCTGGCTTACCCGTCGCGGAACGGGTCTTTTATCTACTCAGCGCTGACGTAGCGTTTCGAGCGGCGGTCGATGAAGGTAAATGGATCGCTAAAGGTACAGTAATTGCCGAGATAGACGGCCCGCTCAGCACGCTGCTTACTGGAGAACGAGTGGCACTGAATTTAGCCATGCGACTTTGTGGGATCGCTACGATGACCAGGCAGTATGCCTCGGTGATTACAGACTTACCCACTCAGTTAGTAGATACGAGAAAGACGACGCCTGGTCTGAGGATTTTAGAAAAGTATGCGGCCTTTATCGGCGGCGCTCAAAATCATCGGATGGGGCTGGATGACGGGGTGATGATCAAGGACAACCATATTGCAGCGGCGGGCGGAATAGCTCAGGCAATTGACTATATAAGAGGGCGAATTCCCTATCCGGTGACGATAGAGGTAGAGACAGAGAGCTTAGAGCAGGTGGCGGATGCGATCGCTCACCAGGCAGACATCATCATGCTCGATAACATGCCTTTAGAACTGATGAAGACAGCCGTTGAGAAAATTCGAGTGGCCAATCAGCAAATCAAGATTGAAGCGTCGGGAAATATCAGCCTGGAGACCATTCGCGCCGTCGCTGAAACTGGGGTGGACTATATTTCGAGCAGCGCGCCAATTACGCGATCGCCCTGGCTAGACTTGAGTATGAGAATTCAATTGTCATAATTACGCCGCCTTGGATGCGACTGGTGTCTTTCACCGCTGTTGATTGCTAAGTTAATTTACGAAACAGGACGGCTAACATCGCTAACCAATTGAATTAGGCTTAGTCCATCGGTCTTTTGGAAATGTGCTTATGAACGATCAACCCAGAGTCGCCAGGCTCGATATGCTAGATACTGACTATGCCAGGATGGTCGCAGGGGAGCCAATTCCACAAGAGCGCAGAGAGCGATTGGAAGCGGCTGATGCGCATACATTCGACCGCTTAGAAAAGCAGATCAGTCGCTATCGATACGGGCAGCTGGGTCAGGAAGGGAAAGACGACATATTGTGTGATATCGGCCTTACTGCCGATTTGCTGACGCGATCTGATATGGAAGATATCCACCAGCGCGTGCGTGAAACCGGGCGGTTTTATCTGACGGCGGGTGAGCGTCAGCAAATTGTTAATTGGGTTAAGGACGAGTTAGCAATTGACTTGACGATGCCCGTTCGCTAGCCTGCTGGCTGTGAAATCTATTAGTTCGGTTAGATAGAGACGCTAAAGTGCAGAGAAGGTTTGGTCTCAAAGTCCCTTTACTCTGGTAGAAAAATGGCTACTGTTTCATCTGCAAGCTTGCCAGGATTGGTTGAAGGTCTGCCTAATATCTGTGGATGGGAGCGCGAAATTGAGGCGGCGATCGCCCGTCGCCATCCTGTATTTTTGCCCCGAACGAATTTGCGGTTGAAGGACGTGTCGGCGGGGTTTGCGATCGCCCTGCATATGCATCAGCCGACGATCCCAGCAGGCCAAAATGGGGAGTTGATCAACAATTTACAGCACATGTTTGAGCATCCCTACGAGGGGGATAATCACAATGCCGGGCCATTTGCCTATTGCTACAGCCGCATTGGTGATTTTATTCCGGAGCTAGTAGATCAAGGCTATAACCCCAGAGTCATGCTCGACTATGCAGGCACGCTGCTGTGGGGCCTTCAGCAAATGGGTCGAGACGATATTTTAGATAAGCTGCGAGGGGTGACTTGCGACCCCAAATATCAGCCCTATGTAGAGTGGCTGGGCACTTTTTGGGGACACGGGGTGGCTGCTTCAGTCCCACTGCCAGACATGAAGTTGCATATACAAGCCTGGCAGCACCACTTTGCTGCCATTTTTGGTACGGAAGCCCTGAACCGAGTAAGAGGGTTTTCGCCGCCAGAAATGCAGCTGCCCAATCATCCCGAGACCCTGTATGTCTTTGTCAAAGCGCTCAAAGACTGTGGCTATGAATGGATGATGGTGCAGGAGCATACCGTTGAAACATTGAGCGGGGAGGGGATTACTCAGCCGCATTTGCCGCATCGGTTAGTGGCTCGAAGCGCTTCAGGAGAGGTTGCTGAAATTGCTGTACTAATTAAAACCCAGGGCTCAGATACTAAGCTAGTGGGACAGATGCAGCCTTACTACGAAGCCAAAACCCTATCTCCGGTGACGCTGGGTGGAAAACAAATTCCGCCCTTGGTGACTCAGATCGCCGATGGGGAAAATGGCGGCGTGATGATGAATGAGTTTCCGAGCGCTTTTAAGCGGGCCTGGCACGACATGGGGAGCAACCGGCAGGGAACTGTCGCTTTTAATGGGACGGAATATCTAGAGCTGCTGGCAGCTGAAGGCGTTACTTTAGAAGATTTTCCTAGCTGTCAGGCGGTTGGCCAGGCCAGGCTATGGCAGCAGATTTCGGGCGAGGTAACGGCTGATAAGGTCGCTGAGGCGATCGCCAATGCACCTGACGGCCTAAATATGACCGGCGGCTCTTGGACCAACGACAGAAGCTGGGTAGAAGGCTATAGCAACGTGCTGGAGCCAATGGAAAACTTGAGCTATCGGTTTCATAGCGCGGTAGAGGCCGCTCAGCAATCTGACCTGAAGCAGCAGCACCGATATCGCAACGCCCTGCTGCACAATCTGCTGCTACAAACCAGCTGCTTTCGCTATTGGGGACAGGGAGCTTGGACTGACTACGCCAGAGAAATTTACCGGCGTGGACTGGCTGTTTTAGAGAGTGACTTTTGAAGAATTTAGGCGCTGTCTGACTGTTCAGGCAGCGATCGCCTATTGGTCGGCGATCTGACCCACTGCTATCTGTACAAAGGTATTAGCTACGTCAAAATCGTCTTCGTGAGCGGCAAAAATGACGACCAGACTTTGGCCTGGCTGACTGCTGTAGGGATTGGGATAGCAGATGATGCGGAAAGAGCCATCGCCAAAATAGCCAGTGCGATCAATCCGACCGCGCTCAATATTGACATTTAAGGTGCTGACAAAGGCATCTGTACGGGAGAGGCAGGTGCTAACGCTGGCCTCAACGATGCCGTCTCCGCTAGCGATTTCGGGCATAGCTAGGGCAGAAACCGCCGTCGATCCCCAGGTCACCAGCACAGCACAGAGCAAGTGAGCAGCTTTCATAGATTTCAAAGAGACTTTAATAACCGGAAGTGTAGCTAAGAGGCACTGCCTGAGTCTACTTAAGCTGTTCCGGTTTGTGAATGGGCATATGAGGAGCGGCGGCGTCCTTTGCTAGATCGTCAGGCTCATACTTGGGGGCGTTGACAGGGCAAGGCTTGCAGCGGGATCATGAGCTTTAAAGAAGAACTTCTGTTGTAGCCTCTGAACTGAATATGACACACTCCAACCCAGTAAAAGACGATGGAAACTGGATTTCCTACTATGCCCGCTTTGGCTATGCGGCTAAGGGCATTCTTTATGGCGTCATCGGAGTTTTGGCGCTGCTAGAAGCTTTAAACGTCGGCTCAGGTAAAACCGTCGGCTCAGAAGGCGTGCTGCAAACGATTGCCAGTCAGCCCTATGGCAAATTGATGTTAGGCGTGTTGGCGTTTAGCTTAGTGGGCTATGTGGTGTGGCGCTTTATTCAGGCGTTTGTAGATCCTGAACACAGTAGTCATAAAGCCAAAGATATTGCCCGCCGGATTGGCTATGCCTGTAGCGGACTGGTGTATGCAAGTCTGGCTTTTAGCGCCGTAGGTATTCTCACATCATCATCATCAGGCGGCGGTAAAACAACGCAGGGGTGGGCCCTGACTATCATGCAGCAGCCTTTTGGTCGGTGGCTGATAGGGGCAGGTGGCTTGCTCTGCTTTAGTCTTGGCTGCTATTACTTTTACCGGGCCATTAAAGCAGAGTTTCGCAAGCATATGAAGCTGCATGAAATGAGCGACACTGCTAAAACGTGGGCGACTATTGTAGGCCGAGTGGGCGTCACCGCTAGAGGCATTGTCTATGTCGTCATTGGCGTTTTTACGATGAGAGCAGCCCTGGCTTTTGACCCCTCCAAGATTAAAACGACTGAAGGCGTGCTGGCAGTTTTCAATCAGAATCCGGCGGACGAATGGATTCTTAGCATTTTGGGTATCGGCTTCATTGCCTACGGTATTCATATGGGCTTTCAAGCCAGGTACCGCCGAATCCGGCCAGAAGATTAAGATGGCTCGATCTACCCCCTCGGCAGAAACCTACGAGCGCTGGCTTGAATACTATGTTCGCTTCGGTTACGCCGCCAAGGGAATTCTCTACGGAAGCACGGGTGTACTAGCAATACTCGCCGCGCTTGACTTCAATCGAGATGAGACGGTGGTGGGTTCGACCGGCGTATTGAGAAGCATTGGCAACCAGCCTTTTGGGCGAGTATTGGTGATCCTCATTGCGGCTAGTCTGATGGGCTACGTTGTATGGCGCTTTCTGCAAGCATTTTTAGATCCTGAGCACAGTGGCGGCAATGCCTCAGATATTGTGCGGCGGATTGGCTATGGCTGTAGCGGCATTGTGTATGCCAGTATCGCCTACAGCATTGTAGAAATTTTGGAAGACTCTTCAGATAGCGATAGCAGAACAGCTGAGGAGTGGGTCTTCATCATTATGAGGCAGCCGTTTGGTAGGTGGTTGATCGGTGCGGCAGGTTTAGGCTTCTTTTGTATTGGCTGCTATTACTTTTATCGGGCAATTAAAGCGGAGTTTCGTAAACGCTTCAAGCGGCATAAGATGAGCGATGCTGCTAAGCGTTGGGCGTCAATTGTAGGCCGAGTGGGTATTGCTGCGCGTGGTGCTGTATATACGGTAATTGGCATTTTTGCGATGAGAGCGGCCTGGCTATTTGATGCAGATGAGATTAAAACGACCGAGGAGGCGCTGGCGGTTTTTAATAACAATCCGGCGAACGAAATAGTCCTCCTTATTTTGGGCGTTGGCTTCGTGGCATATGCCATTCATATGGGCTTTCAGGCGAGATATCGCAGTATCGATCCGCTGTAGAAGCCAGATTGTTTCGACGGTATGAGGGTTTATGGGTGGCGCTTGGCGTCTCTAGCGATGCGAGTGCTGTTTTCTAGCGCCAGGATCACTGTAGCTAGCCAAAGTCCGCCGATGATGAGGCTCGCGATAACGTCACTGGGCCAGTGGGCACCTAGCGTGATTCGCGAGGAGGTAATCAGGCCAATCCAGAGGGTGCCAAAGGCGATCGCAATCAACTTTTCTAGCCAGTTGCGAGACGTGCGAAACCACAGGTAAAAGATCAGGCCATACATGGTTGTAACGACAACGACATGACCCGAGGGGAAAGAGTGTAAGCCAGGGGCGGCGATGCCATTGGCAATCAGGTCGGGACGATCGCGGCTCCACATGCCCCAGCTAATCCACACCAGTACAAACTGTCCTATATAGGTGACAACCGCCGTCGCAGCGATAATCGGCTGACGAAACCAGGCTGTCAGCGCGGTGAGCGTCAGAAAGACGGGCAGCATCCCAATCGTATTGCCGGGAGACTCCCAGGTAATGCTGCGAGGAAAGGAAAGGGGGGAGCGTTTTTCTAAAATGAGCAGCCACTTTTCATCCCAGGCTTGCAGCCAGGCGCTCTCCCAGCCCATAGCTAACCGAGTAATGATGTAGGCGACCAGGGCGCAGATGCCTAGCCCAATGGCCAGCGTTTTCCACCACCGGGACCAGGCGGCTGACGGCAAAGAGTGGCTTTCTTGCCAAAACCGATGGGCGATCGCACTGACACCAGCCGGTATCGCTGTTTTGGTCTGACGCACCATCTCGTTTGCCTTCCACACTTTTCAAAGCGCTTCCAGCATGTGGGAACTTTGATCCCACTGGCATCTATCTGACGATAGGGAATATGGATTTTAGGCCAATGCGACGTTGATACGGCTGAGAAAGCTCTGTAGTCTCTCGCTCTGAGGGTTTCTTAATACCTCGCGGGGATCGCCCTGTTCTTCTACCTGCCCCTCGTTTAAAAACATCACCCGGCTGGCCACTTCGCGGGCAAACTGCATTTCGTGGGTGACAACCACCATGGTCATGCCTTCTTGGGCAAGCTGCTGCATTACCTGAAGCACTTCGCCGACTAATTCTGGGTCTAGGGCGCTGGTAGGTTCGTCGAATAAAAGAATTTCGGGTTTCATACAGAGGGCGCGGGCGATCGCCACCCGTTGCTTCTGCCCGCCCGACAGCTGATCGGGATAGGCATGTGCCTTTTCAGCCAGGCCCACTTTATTGAGATAGAAGCTAGCGGTTTCCTTACTTTCGCGCTGCGACTGGCCCAAAACTTTTTTCGGAGCGAGACACAGATTTTCTAACACAGATAGGTGAGGGAACAGGTTGAACTGCTGAAACACCATGCCAACATGCGCCCTCAGCTCTAGCAAGCGGCGGCGACTGAGATTGGCCTTAGAAAGATCGATCTCGTTAACTATCAGCTGGCCGCCACTGATGGCTTCTAAGCGGTTGAAGCAACGCAGCAGGGTACTTTTGCCGCAGCCTGATGAGCCAATAATCGCAACCACTTCACCCCGGTGAATTTGGCAGTCAATGCCTCTGAGCACTGAAAGATCGCCAAACTTCTTTTGCAGGTTAGTACTAATAATGGCAGGGGTGGGATCTGGCATATGAACAGTGGCTGTCGGCCAATAAAATCTACTCAAAGAGTATCATCTAGCCTTTTAGCTGCATTTTAGGTAGCATTCGTCACTTCTCTAATGCGGCAGAGCGCAATAATAGGCCAGTGAGATTGAAAACTTCGGTATTTTCTAACGCGATAGACCCTGCTTTTAGTAGGTTAAGAGAGGGTGAAGTTTTCCTGTGATTTGTTAGGCAGCGATTAGCTGTGAAGTGTGAGGCGATTGACGATGAAGATGACACGGGCTGCTTTTGTAAAGTCTGCGATCTTAGGGATGGCTACGGCTGGCCTGCTGGTCGCTTGTGGCGGGGGTGGCGGTGACACCGGGGGTGGCGGTGACACTGGGGGTGGCGGTGACAGCGTTTTATCTGTGGGCACAGAGCCGGGGTTTCCGCCGTTTGAGTCGATGAGCGCCAGCGGTGAACTAGAGGGCTTTGATATTGACTTGATGAATGCCATTGCTGAGAAAGTAGGCAAGACCGTTGAATTTGAGAGCCTGCCTTTTGACGGGCTGATTCCCGCTTTGCAGGGCGGATCGATCAATGCAGCGATTAGCGGGATGACGATTACGGATGAGCGGAAAGCAACCGTTGATTTTTCAGATCCTTACTTCAAGGCGGGGTTGGCGATCGCCGTTCAGGAGAGCACCACAGACATCAAATCTTTAGAAGACTTGAAAGGCAAAAGGATTGCCGCCCAAATTGGCACAACTGGCGCTGAAACGGCTAATAGCGTCGAAGGGGCCACGGTGACTACTTTTGACTCTGCGCCACTGGCTTTGCAAGAGCTGGCAAACGGCAATGTCGATGCGGTGGTAAATGATGCCCCGGCAACTTTGGATGCGATCGCCACTGGCAACATCCCCGGTATTGAAGTGGTGGGCGAACTGCTCACCGAAGAGTTTTACGGCATCGCCCTGCCTCAAGGCTCGGAAAATATAGAAGCGATCAACGAAGGGCTGGCCGAAGTAAAAGCCGATGGCACCTACGCAGAGCTTTATCAGAAGTGGTTTGGCACCGAGCCTCCAGCTGACATGGTTGAATAGGACTTCAGCTCGCTAGAGACTGTAGATTGCCTGACCCTTCGCTGGAGCTTTCGTTTTGGAAAAGTCACTGGGCTTTGTGATTGCCGCGCTGCCCGCCCTGCTGCAAGGTGCACTGATCACCTTGCAGCTCACAGCCGTCGCCGTCATCTTAGGATCTATTGGCGGCATCGCCTTGGGCGTTGCGCGGCTGTCAAAGATTTGGCTAATCCGGCTAGCGGCGAGGGTATACATCGATTTTTTTCGGGGTACGCCGCTGCTGGTACAGCTCTTTATGATTTATTTTGGCGTGCCCCCGCTAGTAAGGTCTATCGGCATTGACTTTACGTTCAACCAATGGAGCGCCGCTGTCGTCGGGCTTAGCCTAAATTCGGCAGCTTATTTGGCAGAAATTGTCCGCGCAGGCATCCAGTCAATTGAAGCAGGGCAAAAAGAAGCCTCTGAATCTTTGGGACTAGGGCCAGCTCAGACCATGCGCTACGTGGTTTTCCCGCAAGCATTGCGGCGCATGATCCCGCCGTTGGGAAATGAATTTATTACGCTATTAAAAGACACGAGCCTGGTGGCGATCATCGGCTATCAGGAACTGTTTCGCCAGGGGCAGTTGATTGTCGCTAGGAACTTTCGGGCCTTTGAGATATGGTTTACCGTCGCCCTGATCTATCTAGTCTTGAACGTCATCGCTTCGCAGGCGTTTTCCTTGCTAGAGCGCAGAATGAATCCCACAGCGAAATAAACGCACACGGCTGACTAGCTGCAAATTATTCTGCATCGAGTGCCTGTGGGTCAAAGCTTTCCCAAGATCAAAGTCATCGCAGTCGGCAAGGTGAAAAAGCCTTGGATCAAAGACGGTATTGCCCTTTACGCAAAGCGTCTGCCTGAGGTGGAAATTATTGAAATTAAAGACAGCGACAAGGAACGAGAAGCTGACAAGCTAGAGAGCTTGATTACCGCGCAAGATCGGTTGGTGATCCTGGCAGAATATGGCCAGCTCAGAGATTCTATGGCGTTCGCGCAGTGGCTGGGTGACGAGGCTTTTGGGACGCTGGTGATGTTTATTGGCGGGCCGGAGGGGGTGAGCGATCGCCTCAAAACCCATCCGATGATCAGCCTCTCAGCCATGACCTTCCCCCACGAAATGGCGCGACTGATATTGGTGGAGCAGCTATACCGGGCAAAAACCATTCAACAGAGTGGCAGCTACCACAGGTAGCGACGTAAACACACATACAGCTCCAAATAAGCATTCTTTCATTTTTTAGACAAAAATTCCGGGCACATAAGACAGGAACATGTTATTCTTTCTGGGAACGTGATCTTAGAGATGTAGCATGGAGTATTCAAAGCAAGAGCTTGTTAAGTTCTTAAGTTATGTTCGGGACAAAAATTTAGTAAAGTCTCAGACCGTAACAAGCTGGAGCACTGCCGTTTCGAAGCTGCTGAGCGACCTGTCCGAAGCAGAGAATATGGATGTACGGAAAGTAGACATAGAACTAGCTGTACATAGGGCTGCTAATAGGGAATCAAGCAAAGTATCTCCAAGTTCCCTAAAGGCATATCAGAAACGTACTAAGAGAGCAATAGAAGAGTTTGTTAGCTGGAAGGAAGACCCAGCTAACTATAGACCCCGCAGTTTTAACAGGTCTCAGCAGAATACAAGCCCCAAAGGTTCATACAAATCCAAACAAGTATCTACGAGTTCTCAGCGAGAAACCAAGCCTAATCATCAAAAGCCCTCCTCTGAAGAGGCTTCGTTTCATTCATCTGGACTTAATCTGTCATATCCGCTTCGACCTGATTTTCTAGCACAGATAGTTATTCCTAAAGACCTCAGTCAGTTGGAAGCAAAGCGTTTGGGAGCATTTATCCTTACGCTTTCATCGGACTATCAGCCGGAGTAGAAACGATGACACCTCAACCGTCTGATAAATCAAATGGCAAGCTGACCGTAGATGCGAGCCCAGAATTTAAGAAGCAGCTACGTGTTCTCAAGAAGCGATATCGTAGTATTGGAAAGGATATCGAGCCTGTTCTCAGGCGTATACAGAGTGGGGAGCTTCTAGGAGATCAGATCGCAGGTACTGACTTCACTGTTTATAAGATCCGAGTCAAGAATAGCGATATCAACAAAGGTAAAAGCGCGGGCTATAGGATTATCTACCAGGTAGAGTCTGAAGAACGTGTCGCCCTGATAGCAATTTATTCAAAATCTGACAAAAATAGCATAAGCACTCAACTTATTAAAGACACTATTTCCGGAATGAGCCCCCCTAGTGACTGAATCGTGCGAAGGCGCAGCTATGTGTTCAAAGGTAACCTTACGAACTCAAGGCTATCGCATACAATAGCAAAACGATAAAGACGCTAAGACTCAGTTATCCTAGTAGCTAGGTCGTTGGGGACAGACGTATGAAAAAAATAGAGCTTACAGGAGAGATAGATACTCAGGGCAATATGGTGTTTAAGGATCTTCCGTTGCCTTCGGGAGAATCGAACCGAGTGAAAGTGACTATCGAATATCCAAATAGCCTAGACGAAGAAATAGACGTAGACGATACACCTACCGAAGAAGTTCTAGCTAGTCTGAAACGTTCGATACAGCAGATAAGAGCAGGAAAAAGAATTCCCCTCACAGAAATCTGGGAAGTTTTAGCAGAGGATGATACCGAAGCAGAAGCCAGCTGACTTCAAGGCTCAAGATAGCTTCGTTTTGATGATCACCTGTACCTTACCTACCTTGCTTGTATCGCGAGGGTTGTGAGCCCAGATTTGGATGCTCCCTTGCTTCTACTTCTGCATTAGAAAGCTGAGCAGGAAAAAGTGTCGCCTTTGTCAGGATGTGAATTTCCGTATCTCAGGCACATATGGAAAGCCTCTTACATTTCCATCCTTTCTGAGCTTTCTTCATAGGCTACTTTCCCAAAGACTCGGGCTTCATAACCAACCCAAATTTACTGCTATCGATCTGCTCCTATCACTTCGTGAGCACCCTGTATGACTTTACCCGTACGTAATCACTTTCAAGGCAGCTAAATCTGCTGGCGTACCCATTTGCGGAGACTTGCTTCGGCAGACATTTCCCTGAGTAATGCGGCTTCTAGAAATTTGTAGAGGTCTGTCTTTGCCACAAAGGGAAAAGTGGGGGAGTGATCGCGTTCGATGTACTCTCCCTTTTCCAAACACAATATTTTCCATTCTCGTCCGTTGAAACGCCAAAACTCAAGCACGCCTAAGCTGGCGTAAAGAGCATTTTTATTGATATCGGTGTTGGTAATATCAACCTCTACAACCAGATCAGGTGCTGGATCGACGCTCAAATCGACCGCATGGTCAGCAACTGCATCAAAGCTTTGAATGTAATACCCGTTATCCGGCTCGGCGCTTTTGAGCAAGTCTTCACGATCCAGCGTCGTTGAGCCCATCGTTTTTATATCGAGGCCCATTTCTCCCACCAGGATCCAGACGAAGCGCTCAATTAATCGGGCAAAGCGCTCATGACTTTCTAGGGGCATCGTAATTTCTAAGACACCGTCGTCATAGATAAAGCGGGCACGGGTACGCTCTGCCAGCAGCCGTTGAATCTGCTTAAAAGCTGACCATTCCAAATCGCGAAAAACGACCCGTTTCTCGCCGACTGGTTTTGCAGGTGCCTCTAGAAGATACATTGCAGCCTATACAAGTTCGATTGACTCAAGTGTAGCGATAACGGGCATACAACAGCTGAATTCAATAAGCTGATAATTTTTGGGCACTCAGCGGGCTGGAGCTATCACCACTGGCGGTTGCCTAACTTGCTGCTTTCTGAAGCGCTGACAAAACGCTGTCGTGAATTTCGCCATTGCTGACGATTACACCGCGATTGTCTACTAGCTTGGCGGCTTTAGAAAAGTCCAGGGGCTTGCCGGTCATATCGGTGACTCGTCCACCGGCTTCTTCGACGATGATCACGCCAGCCGCATGATCCCAGATTTTCTCGCGGTAGTCGGGCGATTTGGGAGAAGGTAGGCGCAGATAGAGGACGGCCTGGCCTGAGGCGACGGCGGCGTATTTCGCTTGAGAATCCATACGCATGGAGTCGGCGGTGATGCCTGCGGCCTGAGCGATCGCACTCTGCAAGCTCTGGTCACCATGCCCCGATTCCACACTCTCGACAAAGCGGAAGTGTTCTGAATCGCTAGAGCCGGTTACTTTGATAGGCTCAGGAGTACCGCCGGCGATCGCCTGCATCGTCGCCCCTTCACCGCGCACTGCCACCAGCAAAATGCCAGTTTTATCACCAATAGTCAAGGCCGGACAGGCCAGCACGCCGACTTTAATTTCGCCATTCTCTACCAGGGCTAGCGCCACCGCGTACTGGTCTTTGCGCAAAAATCCTTTGGTGCCGTCAATCGGGTCGAGTGTCCAATAGCGAGCGGCGACATCGCCATTGCCATGATCTATCCACTTGGTGACGGCTTCAGGGGTGGCATCGGACGCAACCTGCTGAACGTAGCTAGTCACCTGCTGCAAGCGCTCGGCCATTTCTGGCGTTTTTAGCTCAGCGGCGTCTTCTTCGCCCACTACCGGATCGTTGGGAAAGGCTTCGAGCAGGGCTTTGCAGACGACCGCCTGAGCGCCAAAGTCGGCGACGGTGACCGGGCTGCGGTCTTTTTTCTCAATGGCTTCGGGCACCAT
>JBBSNR010000044.1:0-13026 GCA_038260635.1 Phormidesmidales cyanobacterium | reverse complement strand
GCGGTGGCGATCGCCTTTCGAGAAAAATTTGCCACCTTAAGCGACCTGTATGGGGGCAGTGACCTGGAAAAGCAGGGGGCCATCTTGATTGACGCTCACTTTGCCGCCAACGCAGCAGGTGCGACGGCCACCGCTCGACCTGAAGATACAGAAGTTGCGAAAGACGGCACGCTCTTCATTTCCTTTACTTCGGGGGCGGCGGGCGGCGACGGCGGACCCGACAAAGCCATCTTCACTGGCCCCAACGGTAAGACAGACTACGAGGCTGGCTGGGTGATGAAGCTCAAAGAAGGCAACAACGAACCGGCAGCGCTGACTTTTGACTGGGAAATGTTTGCGACAGGCGGCGAACCCGCAGAGGGCGGCATTGGCTTTGCGAATCCAGACAATTTAGGCTTTGACAGCAAAGGCGACCTTTGGGTGGTGACTGATATGTCCACGAGTACGCACAACAACGCCGTCCCTCAGCGCCAGGATACAGCGGGTAAAGCGCTGAGCGATAAAGACTTACTCGGGCTGTATGGCAACAATTCTCTCTGGCAAATCACCTTAGAGGGGGAAGCCGCTGGCGAGGCCAAAATGTTTGCCTACGGTCCGATGGAGTGTGAGCTCACTGGGCCTTTCTTCACAGCGGATGGCACGACTCTATTTTTGTCGGCTCAGCATCCGGGAGAGCGCAACGGCACCCGACAGGCGATGGCTGCTGAAACCCGCGAGTTTGCGATGAAAACGACCGCTGGAGAAACCTTTGTGCAGTCGCGCGCAGTGCCCATCGGCTCGAACTGGCCTGAGAAAACTGAAGGAGCGCCGCCCAAACCGGCTGTAGTCGCGATTCGCCGAGTGGAGACAGGAGCAGTCATTTAGCCTTGGCTTTTCACCTGGGCCGCCGCGCTATGATGTTGGGCGATCGCTCTCTTTTCGCCCTGTTATGTCGCTATCTGCGAAACTCTGGCAAGCCAACCAAGACCTGGCAGAAGCCGCCTTGGGCAACCCTTTTGTTCGCGGCATCGGTGACGGCTCTCTAGCTAAGGAGACGTTTGCCTACTATGTCGGGCAGGACGCCTTCTTTTTGGAGGCGTTCGCCCGTGCCTACAGCGTGGCCGCTGCTAAAGCGCCTGATTGGGGAAGCTTTCAAGCTTTTCACAGTTTGGCAGACGGCGTTTTGCAAGAGCTGAACCTGCATCAGAGCTACGCCCAATCTTGGGAAGTTGATATTACAGCGGTAGAGCCGGGCACCGCTACTCGCCAGTACACCGATTTTTTATTGGCCACAGCCTGGAGTCAGCCGGTGGGCATTACCGCTGTGGCGATGGCTCCCTGTATGCGGCTGTATGCCTACCTGGGTCAGGCGCTGGCTAAAAACGGCATTCCCTCCCATGCTTACCAAGACTGGATTGTAACCTACAGCAGCGATCAGTTTGAGCCACTGGCCCGGCAGCTAGAAGGGTTAGTAGATAAGTACTCACCAGAGACGGCGCTGACCTACTCGACTTATCGCTATGCTATGACCTGTGAGCGCGATTTTTTTCAGGCAGCGTGGCAGTATTGAGCAGGGATTGCTATGCAGACGGACTGGCAAACTCATAGCTTTCCTTTACCGTCCACATTTGACCGCTGTGAATGAGCAAAGTCAGCTGACCAACCGTAAAATCAAAATGGATTTCTCGATGCTGAAAGACTGACCAGGCTTGACGAAACATATTGGGCTTGAGATCGCGAAAGGCCACGGTCAGATGAGGGACAAAGGAACGGTTGCGATCGCGCTCACTCACCAGCCCCACCCGATCTTCTAAATGGGCCAGTAGCTCAGGCTGAATCGTCATCAGGCGATCACTCTTCACCACATTGATATAAATGACGTGAGGCTTAAACGCGCCAAAGCCCTCTAGCGTCACTGGCACAGGCGGCTGACTGGCCGCAAACTCGTTCAGCGTGCTGGCTAGCTCAGGCAAATCGGCAACGGGCCATTCAAACGGGGCAAGCAGCGTAATGTGGGGCGGTGAGCGAAAAGCGGCTTTGCTGGCATAGCGATCGCGCATCACCTCTTTCACTTGATTGGCTCGAATCCGCGCCTCTTCAGAGGGCAGTAGAGCAATAAAAAATCGCTTCCGGCTTGAAGAGATCAAATCCGATTTTTCATTAAGTTCCACAGAATTGCTGTTGCCCATAGAATAGTCTGGTAAGAGCCCTGAATGATCGCTTGAGTAGTGGCAGCGCCGGACTACAGGCGCATGAGACAATTAACAATGGCATGGTTTGTCAAAATTGAACGCGGCATCGTTGACAAGCCCCGGTTTGATCAGTTTGTATCCGCTCACGTTGACTACGTTAACAGCTTGATTGTAAATGGACATCGGGCTCGCAGCGGATATTGGGCAGCGCGGGGAGGCGGTATGCTCATTTTCGAAGCTGATTCTTTAGCCACCGCCAAAGCTATTGTCGCAGCCGATCCCCTCGTGGCGAATCACTGTGTAGACTACGAACTGCATGAGTGGTGTATCGTCGCCGAATCCATACCCCCACAGTCTCCTGATTGACTGCCATAGTTAATTCTCTACCGCTCCTTAAAGACACCTTTCCCATGGCCAAACAGAGTCAAAATAGCGGCGGCGGCATCAAAATTGCTGCCGACAACCGTCAGGCCCGCTACCAGTACGAAATTTTAGAGACCTACGAAGCGGGTATCGCCCTGACCGGGACTGAGGTCAAGTCGATACGCGCTGGCAAAGTCAACCTGCGAGACGGGTTTGCCAACGTCAAGCGCGGCGAAGCCTGGCTGCACAATGTGCATATCTCGCCGCACAGCATGACCAACCTGGCTTACAATCACGAACCTCGCCGCGTGCGCAAACTGCTGCTGCACAAGCAAGAAATTCGTAAGCTGATTGGCAACACTGAGCAGCAGGGCCTGACACTAGTGCCCCTCAAAATGTATTTCAAAGACGGTCGGGTAAAAGTGAGCATTGCCCTGGGCCGGGGTAAAAAGCTGCACGACAAGCGCGAAAGCCTGAAGAAAAAGCAGGATAACCGAGAAATGGCCCGCGTTGCCAAGGGCAATTACTAAATGAGTACCGGTGACCGTCAGCTAGCCCATTATTCAGCCTGCGCTGATTGGGTTGCCCGGTCTAGAGTCGCTACCACCTGTTCATAAATAGCTTCAGCTTCGTGATGTGTGTTGCCGATGCAGGTAAGACCGAGTTTGCCATATTCGCTGAGGCACCCCATCAGGTGAAACACGACCCCTACCCCGTCAATGGCGCTAAAGTGCAGCTGCTCGACCATGATGATGTCCATCAAATCGTTAGGCAATAGCCCCCGGTAAGCGTCTTTTTGTAAATTGTCAGAAGCCCGGTAGTACTTAGCCTGACCACTTTTGGTATAAAATTTACCGTCTTCGCAGCTGTAAGCGCCATTGGTCATCAGCTTGAGAGCCATGAAGGGATGCGTCGTGCCGCCCTTGCGCAGATTGATTTCAATGGCATGTAGCTGCCAGGGCTGGGGCTTTTGCGGCTGATGCACCGCTACAAAATCGACGCTGTAGCGCTCTAGTGCTCCTTTCGCCGCCAGATTTTCGCCGACCTTACGGCCCATCTCCTGAAGCGCCATCCGGTAGGCATCGTCAGCCGGGAAGGTGCAGCCTAAGAAAATTTGGCCATCGGGGCCACCCAGCACCTGGTCGTGAGTCGAGAGAATTTCTACCTCGCCTTGAGGGGTGACCCGCCCCTGCACGCTGGGAGAGTACTTTTGCTCTCCTTCGATGAAGGCTTCGGCGATCGCCCCCAGTTCCTCAATTTTTAGCTCAAAAGATTCCCAAGTCTCGGTACTGCACTGATAGCGCAGCTCAGGCATCGCCGCTCTGATCGCCGCCACCCGCTGGGGGTGAGGCGCTTTTCCAGGGGCCACATCGGCCAAAGGCTCTAGCGAAAATAGCGCATTGCCTTCCCCCGAAAAGCCTTCGTTGAGCTTGATCACGATGCGCCGCAGCGCTGGCTGCCGCTCCCACAGCGATGCCGTTACTTCAGCGAGCTCTACCGCGCTGTGAGTCAGCTCGCTGCCATCGGGAAAAGGCAGACCGCACTCCGCAAAAATCTGCCGACTGCCGCTCTTAGTGCCCCAGTGCAGCAGCTCTGGATCGACTGCGAGCAGCGGTAAATCTAGGGCTAGCGCCAGATTTTTCTCTAATTCTGTAGCGTTGTAGCAAGTCATATAGGCTTCACTGGGATTGATTTTCGCCTTGATGCGCTGCATCAGTCGGGGGCGGGCCAGAATCTTTTCTGAGAGCGGTCGCAGTGAAGAATCGTAGGTCGAAAACAGGTCGAGGCGATCGCGCGCATGAGAGCTCGGGATGCCCGGCAGCAGCTCCAAATAGTAGTCCACAATGCTAGGGTGCAGCGGCTGAGAAGTCACATAGATAATGCGAGTTTCAGGATTGCGCAGGCGAATCAGCGAAAACAGCAGCCGCTCCTCGTAGTGATGCACGCCTTTAATCTTCATCAGCTCGGCTTGATCCAGACTGAGAGAAGGCACCACCAAAATTTGCCGGGGCCGCCGATCAAACGCATCAATCGACTGCCAGCGATCTGCGAGCTGAGCCTGCAATTGATGAAATCTTTCAGTCTCTGGCTCCATGCTCTGAACATGACTCACAGAAATTGCTTCGGCAGTGACCATGTGGCTTCCTCATGCGATCGCGCTAACCTTCAAAGCTTAATATGCTCAGCGGCTGAATCTTTCTCTCTAACGGCTAGATCCCGCCCTTAGGCGAAGGATTGCAACAAAACATAAAAAAAGTCGGCATGATTTAAATTCAACCACGCCGACCAATTCATTTAGGCCATTTACTTATGAGAGTTCAATGCCCTAGAAAGTTCAATGCCCTAGAAATTCCTGCGCAAGGATACTTTGAAATAATTTTTTAGCAGAGTTCTGTAGAGAGTGTTTCTGATAGTGCTAGCAGTTCATCTTGCTCATCCGGCTGGGGTTGCAGATAGACGATCATTTGCTCTACCCCGCGCTGAATGCGGCGAGTCACCGTCATCGGGCTAACCCCAATCCGCTCGGCGACTTCTTTACGAGAAAGCCCCTTGAAAAATACAAACTCAATCGCCGAGCGGGTTTTCTCCTCTAGCTGATTCATCGCCCGCTGGATTTGCTGACGGTCTTCTTCTAGGCCTTGCAGCAGCTGATAGTGTGCGTCAGGTAAAGTGTCACCCAGGGTAATGCTCGAATCAATTTGGTGACAAACCGTCGCATCCAAGCTCAGCGGCATCCGGTTTTTGTTCGCGAGCTTGACCTGCCGCCACTCCTGCACAGAAACCTCTAAAGCCGCTGCCATCTCAATATCAGAAGGCTGACGACCGTACTCACGAATTAGCTCAGCCTGCCGCTTTTGACCTTCCTTTTGCAAGTCTTGCCAGCGACGGGGAATCTTAACAGTAGTGCCGCGATCGCGCAAAAAGTGCAGCATTTCACCGCGAATATAAGGCACCGCAAAAGAGCTAAACGCACAGCCCTGACTCGGATCAAATCGTTCAATCGAGCGAATCAGCCCAATGTAGCCAATCTGCTCAAGATCCTCATAGGGTTCGGCGCACTGATGGCTCACCCGATGCGCAATCTTACGAACTAAGCCAGCGTTTAGCCGCACCAGTTCATTGCGCAGCCGAACCGAACGATCTTGCTTGTACTGCATGAGCAATTCCATGCCACGGGAACGAAGCTGTGCCGATTTTGAAGAAGCCATAGTAATTGCAGGTTTTTCTGTGTCGAAGCGGTGCGTGAATTAAATTCATTCTCGGGAAGTGCCCCCCAGCTCACCATCGTTGAAATACGGTAGTCACTCAGGGCACCCCGCCAATACTTAGGCGAATCCACGCATAGAGACACAAATCAAACACGCGCCACCCAGCAGGCAAGATGCTTTGCAGAGCCGCTTCCCGACACGCCATTCAGTAAATGTTCTGAATGTTGCTGCGCTCGGCTAATTTATTTTTTCGCACACAGACTCTGCCCAACATGCCCGCAATAGCCTTCTTTTATACCGAGTTTCTACGCAAATGGCCGCACGCTTTTAGCGCAGCTCAATCCCAGAAATCGCAGTTGTTTTTTTAAAGGCACCCAACCAGCTTCGAAATCTTGAGACTGAACCAGTGTGACCAGGGCAATCTGACTGAGTGGAATTAATCAGTTCGCTGGTCAATGTTCGCTGGCCAATGTCAAAGCCAATATCAAAGGTATAGATGAGAGAACCGTAATCGTCAGATGGCGGCGAATTCAGTACACTTTATAAACAGAAACTCTATTCTTCGAGAGAGCGCTTATCCATATGAGCAACACCAGTAATTTTCGTAAAGCGATCAGCGATGCCAAAGGGCAAGCGCTAGTCGGCCCCAACGTAATCGCCAATGCGCTGCCTTTTGTGGGCGGCGGCCTCATCCTTACTGCGGCAGGCACCTTTGGCGGGCTAAACGTGTTAGGGGCAAACCCTAGCTTGTTTATGACCACATTTTTCGTTGCTTTAGTCGCCGAAATTGCGCTGTTTTTTGTAGCGCGTGGCATCGCGCTTAAGGGCAACAATGCTGTAGCACTGCCGCTACTCGCGACCTATAGCTTACTGTCGGGCTACACGCTCAGTGGTTTGGTCTCAGTTGCTTTGCAAAGCAGTGGGGTCGGTATTCAAGGAGTTGGGTTTGCAGCCCTTGCCTGTGGCCTTACCTTTATTGCCGCGCGTCCAATTGGGTCTAATTTGTCTGAAGAAGACGGTATGGCACTGACCAAAACCGTCCAGCTAGGGATCTTAGCCCTGCTGGTCGTAATCGTTGGGCAGTTTGTGCTGGGTTTCTTTGGGGTGTATGCGCCCAATTTTCTTGAGATTGCCATCTCGGCCATTGGTGTGATTTTGTTTGTCGGCGCAGCGGTAGTAGATTTCTTCGTGCTGCCCCGTACCTATCGCGACGATCAGGCGATACCGGCGGCGCTGTCGATGTATTTGACTTACATCAACCTGTTTGTCTTTATTCTCAGGCTGTTGATTGCTATCAACGGCAGAGACTAATAGGCAAAGCCCTATCCCCTACCCCTATGTTTGATACCACCATACTCAAACGAGAACTCGAATCGATCTCTGAGCGCCTGGGCAAAGCTCAGGACTATCTTTGACGTACCCGCTCTCAACGCCAAAATCAGCGACCTGGAACAGCTGGCGGCACAGCCTGATTTTTGGGACGACCAAGAGAGCGCTCAGCAGCACCTGCAAGACCTGAACGATTACAAGTCGAGCCTGGCGCAGGTACAGGGCTGGACTGACAGCTTTGAAGATGCTGGGGCGATTTTGGAACTGCTGGAAGCAGAGGCCGACGAAGGCTTGCTGACAGAATCTGAAAAAACTGTCAGCCGGCTCAACCGCGAGTTGGACCAATGGGAGTTGCAACAGCTACTCTCGGGCACCTACGACAAATCGGGCGCAGTATTGACGATCAACGCGGGAGCAGGGGGCACCGATGCTCAAGACTGGGCAGAAATGCTGTTGCGAATGTACACCCGCTGGAGTGAGCAAAATGGCTATCGCTTTGAGCTAGTAGAAAAATCTGAAGGCGATGAAGCTGGGCTCAAGTCAGCTACGTTAGAGATTGAAGGGCGCTACGCCTATGGCTACCTCAAAGGCGAAAAGGGCACCCATCGGCTAGTGAGAATTTCTCCTTTTAACGCCAATGGCAAACGGCAGACTAGCTTTGCTGGGGTAGAGGTGATGCCTATCCTCAATAACGACATTGAGCTAGATATTCCCGATAAGGATCTGGAGGTGAAAACCTCGCGGTCGGGCGGGGCGGGCGGTCAAAATGTGAACAAGGTGGAGACGGCGGTACGAATCACTCATCTGCCGACGGGCCTTTCGGTGCGGTGTACGCAGGAGCGATCGCAGCTCCAAAACAAAGAAAAAGCCCTGGCCCTACTCAAAGCTAAGCTGCTAGTGATTGCCCAAGAACAGCGCACTCAAGCGATTGCCGACATTCGCGGCGACATCGTAGAAGCTGCCTGGGGCAACCAAATTCGCAACTATGTCTTTCACCCGTATCAGATGGTCAAAGACCTGCGCACCAGCGTAGAAACCACTGCTGTCTCCGATGTGATGGACGGCGATTTAGAGGCCTTCACGCAAGCGTATCTCTTGCAGGAAAACCAGCTGGTGGAAGAGAGCACTGTGTAGACTGTAAATATATTCAGTATCTGCTAACTATTATTATGAGCACTGACAAATCAGTGGCCACAGCGCCCAAACCCAAGCCCTTAGCACTCGATGGGCCACCGCCTAGCTTTATCAAGTTAGCGATGCGCAACATGGTCAAAAAAGGGGGCACGTCGCTCTATCACTTTTTCCTCTCATCGGTAGCGTTGATTGGGTTGTTCGTCGGGTTGGCCTATCTGACCCGGTAGGGCGGACAGTAGAGAAAGCAAAATGTCTATTGATACGTTACCGGCTGTTCAATTAGAAGCCTTTGTTGAGGGCAGCGCGGTTGGGCTGCCTGGTCAAGTGCCTGAAAGCGCGATCGCCCAATATCAAACCTGGCTACAGACCTGGCTTACCGAGCTAAATCCGCAGCTGTCCCCGCTCAATGCCTACGAAGTCAGTCTGCGATTCACTGACGATGCCGAAATTCAGCAGCTCAATACCGACTACCGGCAGCAGGCCAAGCCAACCGATGTGCTCTCCTTTGCTGCCCTAGAATCGAAATTGCCTGGGGCAGAAACTCTTTATCAGCAGCAGCCGCTGTACCTGGGCGACATCATTATTTCGGTCGAGACAGCGGCTCGCCAAGCCCCAGAAGGCGGCCATTCCCTTGCTGAAGAGCTCGCCTGGCTCACGGCTCATGGGCTGCTTCACCTGCTAGGCTGGGACCACCCAGATGAGGCCAGCCTGACGCGAATGCTAGATCGGCAGGCCGATCTACTTGGCTTGATAAAAATCTGACGGATTGGGCCAAGCGACGTAGCATAGTAAAGCTAACAGGACATGATTACCTATGTTTTCTCGCGACAGCCAGTTTCCCCGCGATAGCGAATCCCGTGAGACTCCACTCGCGCATGACTCTGAGCTGGCTCACCACGGCAAGAAAACGGCTGACGCGGCGGCGGCTTTAGCTGAGCGATCGCAATCCTGGCAAATAGCCCCCAACCTCTTCACCAGCTTTAAATATGCCTGGGCTGGCATTGCCTACGCCTTTCAAACCCAGCGAAATTTTAGAGTACATACCAGCATCGGCATTCTCGCTATTATTCTGTGCTGGGCGCTTCAGGTCAGCCACGTCGAAGTCGCCGTTATTTGCCTGACCATTGGCGCGGTGCTGGTGATGGAAATTCTCAACACTGCCCTCGAATCACTCGTCGATCTCACCGTTGGCCAGACCTATCATGAGCTGGCAAAAATAGCCAAAGACTGCGCTGCTGGGGCTGTCCTCATGGCCGCTATCGTCGCGTTGCTGATTGCAGTCCTGATTTTTGCGCCTCCACTCTGGAATAATGTACAAATCTACTTGGCCTCTATCTAACCTAAGCCACCTATCGATAGAACTGGCATCATAGGACTGGCACACCGCTAACTTGACAGCTCTTTTGAGATTTGGCTGCCCATGATTTTGGTAATCGACAACTACGACAGCTTTACCTACAACCTGGTGCAGTACCTGGGTGAATTAGGCCAAACCCTGAGCGTCGCCCGCGACATTGAGGTATTTCGCAATGACCAGATTACTTTAGAAGAGATCGCGGCCAAAAACCCTGACGGCATTGTGATTTCCCCCGGCCCAGGAACCCCGGACAGTGCAGGCATTTCGCTGCAAATCATTGAGCAGCTAGGCCCGAAGCTTCCTATACTGGGCGTTTGCCTGGGGCATCAAAGCATTGGGCAGGTCTATGGCGGCAAGGTAGTCAGCGCTCCAGAACTAATGCATGGCAAAACGTCTCCGGTGCGCCATAACAATACGGGCATCTTTGCCGGGCTAGCCGACCCGCTTACGGCCACTCGCTACCACAGCCTAATTATTGATCGAGATACCTGTCCTGACATTTTAGAGATTACGGCCTGGGTAGACGGCGGCACTATTATGGGCGTTCGCCACCGCGACTATCCCCATATTCAGGGCGTGCAGTTTCACCCTGAGAGTGTGCTCACTGAGTGCGGTAAAGACCTGCTAAAAAACTTTTTAAAGGGCCTCAGCTAACCCTCTCTAAGCTATCCGCTTTAACGAACTGGCCTACTGATTATGTGCTGAAGGGTACGCAATACGGCAGGATAGGTATAATCTCTGCTACTTTACTGACTACATTGATATTGGCTAGAACCATTATGCTTTGAAGGCAAAGTAGCTAGTCAACGCACGGATGCATCCGCGCGCTGACTCTAAACTTGTGGAAAATTTGATAAGGAAATCATGAAACGGCGACATCTGTTGAAATACGCCAGCGCGACTTTTGTCAGCACTCTGGGTTTGGGGCTTGCCTCTAGATATCAGTCTTACCAGGCCCAAAGCAGCTCGCTGTCAATTACGGGGCTGGGCCACACGGCTTTTTTGTTCGCGGGTGGCGGTCAGCGCATTTTGGTCAATCCGTTCAAGGCAGTTGGCTGCACCGCTGGCTACGCTGAGCCTGCTGTCGACGCCAATCTAGTACTGCTCAGCAGCAGGCTGTTTGACGAAGGTTTTCTCTCAGCTCGCTATGCCAATACGCAGGTGATTGACGAGCCAGGCGACTATACGATTAACGGTCTGGCCGTGCAGGGAGTCAGTATGCCGCACGACCGACTGAATGGACGGCGCTTTGGCTCTAATGTGGCCTGGGCTTGGACGCAGGCCGGGGTTAAGGTTGTGCATCTCGGAGGCGCAGCAGCTCCGATTTCTATTGAAGATAAAATTCTCATTGGTCGCCCGGACGTTTTGCTGGTGCCGGTGGGGGGTGGACCTAAGGCTTACGGCCCAGCAGAAGCGGTGGAAGCGGTGCGATCGCTGAACCCAAAGATTGTAATTCCGACCCACTATCGCACTCAGGCGGCTGATGCGGAGACCTGCGACATTGTCGGCGTCAGCGAATTTATCGCGCTGATGTCGGGTACCCCGGTAACGCAAGGCGACAACTCACTCACAGTGAGCGCGAGCAGCCTGCCCAGCAGCGGTATGCGGATTGAAGTTTTGAGCTATGCTTTTTAGGTTGCAATTTCTAACCGTCTAAAAAGTCTATGCAGAGTGAGTATCGTCAGCGTCGGCAGGCTGTGCTGGAGGCCATTGGTCAGGGCAGCGCCATTTTCTGTAGTGCGCCAATGGCGGTAATGCACAATGATGTGGACTATCTGTTTCGGCAGGACAGCGACTTTTTCTACCTGACGGGCTTTAATGAGCCTGGTGCTGTGGCAGTGCTCACCGCCAGTCACGATGAACATAAGTTTGTGCTGTTTGTGCAGCCCAAGGATAAGAAGAAGGAGACCTGGAGCGGCTATCGCACTGGAGTAGAAGCCGCCAAAGAACGCTATGGAGCCGATGCGGTCTACCCGATCAACGAGCTGGGTGAGAAGCTGACGCCATACGTGATGAAAGCGTCGCGGCTGTACTACCATTTTGGCCGCGATCGCGCCTTCAATGACCGGATCATCCGGTTGTGGCAGCATCTGCTCATCAAAATGACGAAAAAGGGCAAGGGGCCAGTCGCCATTGAAGACGCTAAGCTGCTAATACAGCAGTTTCGCCGGATTAAAAGTCCGGCTGAGCTGGAGAAAATTAGACGGGCGATCGCCATCACGACAGAAGCTCACAACGCCGCCCGAGCCATGGTCCGCCCCGGCCTCTATGAGTACGAAATTCAAGCGGTGATCGAGAATATTTTTCGCCGAGAAGGTGCCTTAGGGCCAGCCTATCCTTCGATTGTGGCTGGCGGTAAAAATGCCTGCATTTTGCACTACGTAGAAAACAATCAGCCTTTGCAAGATGGCGATCTGCTGCTGATTGACGCGGGCTGCGCCTATGACTATTACAACGCCGATATTACTCGCACCTTTCCGGTAGGCGATCACTGCTCCGAAGAACAGCGCATCCTCTACGATCTGGTGCTCCGGGCCCAGCTAGCCGCCATCGAACAGGTGCAGCCCGGCCGTCCTTTCAATGCCTTTCACGACGCCGCTACTAAAGTCATTACTACCGGGCTAGTTGAACTAGGTCTGCTCAAAGGAGATGTAGACGAGCTGATCAAAGAGAAAAAGCACAAGGCTTTCTTTATGCACGGCACCGGCCACTTTTTGGGGCTTGATGTGCACGACTCAGGCATTTTGCGCAATCTCGATAAAACCTGGCAGCCCTTCGCCCCCGGCAACGTCGTCACCGTAGAGCCTGGCATATATATCTCTCCTAACTACGAGCCAGAAGACGGGCAGCCCGTGATTGAGGATCGCTGGCGTGGCATTGGCATTCGTATAGAGGATGACCTGCTCGTCACCGAAACCGGCCATGAGGTGCTCACTTCAGCGGTGCCGAAATCTCTAGATACGCCCGCTAGAGCATTAGCAGCGAGCCATTAGGGATAGAGATTTGAAGATCGTATCAACTTTACTGATCGCACTCGCGCTGCTTTGAACAACACAGTAGGATGCAGACAGGTTTTCGGTAGCTACCCGCCTGAGCAGTTCCGCCGAAGCACAGCTACTTAGAACATAAAAAATTGGTATGTCTGCTCAGAAAATGGGCAGTCTACAAGACGCAGCGCCAGGCCATCAGCGCTCAAAGCGTCATCCTTTAGCGACTGAGCCCTATGATCGATACCACAGACATTTAGCCAGGGCTGCTGGGAGAATACCTTTTATTCAGGGGCATACAAGCAGAGTATGCGAGCTAGTCAGTGAGTCCATCTGGTATTAAGGAAGCAAATTGTGAGATTCAATCGTCTACTGCCCGGACTGTCTTTAGTGGGAGCCCTTCTCTTAGCGCTGCCCGCAGAAGCAGCTAGGCTACAGTTCTGGCGGTTTGATGCCGAAGAAAACCAGCTGACTTT